>JAYNJA010000001.1:0-3346 GCA_038109705.1 Thalassolituus sp.
TCCATAGGGTAACTGACAGTATCGCCAGAGAACGGTTCCCGGCATTAGTATCTGATGATTAACGCTAGACCTGTATTGGGCACTGCACCAGAGAACTTCACCGTGGTACTGTGCAAATATGACAAACACGAGTCGGAGATGGTTACAAAATGAACAATCCTGAGGTGGATGGCGCAAATGGATGCTTTCCCGAGTTGACCTTGTGGCAGCAGGCGCCCTTGGCTGGATTCGATTCAGCCCGAACTGATGGACGGGTGTTTCATTTTCTTCATGGCAATGGCTTCTGTGGCCGCACGCTTGAGCCATTTGCACGCGCGCTGGGGTCAGCGACGGATCACTATTTGTTTACGGATCTGCCGGGACATGGTGCTGCGCAGTACAGCGCTAAGAGCGCCTCAAGCATGCCCCAACCGGATTGGAATGCGATGGCTGATGCTGTTGCTGACAGTATTGCCAGGCGGGCAGACCGGCCTGTAACGGCGATCGGGCATTCTATGGGAGGTGTAGTGACTCTGCTCGCTGCAGCCCGTTGTCCTGAATTATTTGCTGAAGTCGTGCTGCTTGATCCTGTTCTGTTCAGTGCAGAGGTTCTCCTGTATCAGCGCCTGATGCGTAAAACAGGATTGTGGCAGCGGACGGGATTGGTTAAATCAGTATCTGCGCGTCGTTCGGTCTGGCCGGATAAACAAAGCCTGTGGCAGGACCTCCGTAAAAAGTCTCTCTACAAAAGCTGGAGTGAAGAAGCGTTTGAGGCTTTTGTCGAGTATGCGACGGTCGATAGAGACGGCGGGCGTGTGCTGGCCTGTCAGCCAGAATGGGAGGCATCAATTTTTGGCTCGTATCCTAGAGGATTGTGGAGGGCGGTCAGAACGGTAAATGTGCCCGTTGGAATTATCGTCGCGTCGGAGTCTTATCCATTTATTCGTCCGGCGGTAAAACGGGCGGTCAGAAAAAATACAAACATTCATCAGTTCAATTACAAGGGTGGGCATTGCTTCCCTATGGATGCGCCAGAATACGCCGCTCGGGTGGTGAATGGCGTCATTGCAGAACTAAATGCCCGATAAACACGGATTTGGCTATAACGCCTTATAGAAGGTGGGTTTTCAGGGAATAAAAACCTTTGTCAATTCTGAAATGCTGGGCTATTGTGACTTTACCAAAGCATTGTAGTGAGTATTGAGTAGGACCTTATGAACATGGAGATTCAGGCTGCACTGGATGTGGCCGATGAAACTGATTCATTCCTCCAGATCACAGACGTGATCTACGACAAAGAAGCCGACGTTGGCTATGAATCTCTCAATGAAGCCGAAAAAACGGTTTTCTGTATTGATCAGTTACTGCGCGAAATGGAAAATGGTGGTTTCGTACAGTTTATTCATCACGAAGCAGGTGCGCTTGCTGAAGAGACTCTCGAATCCCTCGAGAGAATTAAAGCAAAGGTATCATGTGAAGTTCTGAATAAGATCATTGATCTGTTTCCCGATCGCCGTGTTCCGGCGGATGAGGACGATCGCATTGAAATATTTGATCAGATAGAAAGCGAATATGCCGATGAGATTGCGGAGCTGGATGATCGTTTCTACGATAGCGGTGAAAATCTCGTTGGTATGACGCTGCGATACGTTCAGAAAAATCTTCGCGATTTTCATTGATAGTATACGACTGCTCCTTGAGATTGAGGACTGGCGGAAATTGTTTTCATATTCCGCCGGGCCGATATCTTTAAGCGGTACGCGCGTCCACCAGAGATGACAGCACAGGGTGAGCCAGATGCTCTGGTTGATTGATCCTCTGCTTGTTTTATTTATGCAGAAGACAGACACTGTTCACGATACTGTTTTCAGGGAAAAGCATGCTCAGATTAATCTCAGTTTTGCTCGCTGCGCTGATCGCAGCGGCGCCTGCCTTCGCTGGTAAAAAAATAGGCGGCGTTGATGTGCCGTCCACACTCAGCTTCTCTGACCAGAGCTTGCAGCTAACTGGCGCAGGGGTGCGTAGTAAGTTTTTTGTGGATGTCTATGTCGCAGCGCTCTATCAGGGGGCTTCAGCGGATAATGTTTTACTGACAGATGCGTCTGAAATAATTGCAGCGGACAGGTCGCTGGATATTCGTGTTTACATTATTTCGGATTTGATTACCGCCGACCGCTTCGCTGAATCTGCGCATGATGGTTTTGTGCGCTCCACTCACGGAAATCTGGACCCTATAAAGAAAGAAGTGGATACCATGATCCGTACGTTCCGCAATGCTATGAGCAAGGGGGATGTGTTTGATCTGGTGTATGTACCCGGGGTTGGCACTGAAATATATCGCAATAACGAATTGCAGGAGACTGTTCCTGGTCTTGAATTCAAGCAGGCGATGACCGGTATCTGGTTGTCGGATGATCCGGTTCAGGATTCGCTCAAGGACAAAATGCTCGGTCTCTGATCCGGGTGCAGCAAAGGAATGCTGTTATGACAGATGGCGATCTGCACAGTTCTCTGAACTCCTACCTTCCGGAACGCTTTCCCGTATTGGTCGTCGATGATGATCAGTCTGTTCTGGATGTTACACGTCTTGTGCTCAATCGGTATCGCTTTGATGGTCGCGGTGTGGAGTGTCTGGAGGCTACGTCCGCCGAAGAGGCTTATGAGGTTCTCGAAGCCAGAGAAGATGTTGCCGTCCTTCTTCTTGATGTCGTTATGGAAGACGATGACGCTGGGTTGAAGCTCGTTGAACGAATTCGCCAGAATCTGAATAACCAGCGGTTACGAATAATTCTGCGCACAGGTCAGGCGGGATTCGCACCTGAGTATCGTGTTGTTCAGAATTACGATATCAATGACTATCTTGCTAAAAGCGAATCGACGCAGGAGCGCCTGTATGTCTCGTTAACTACTGCGTTGCGAGGATATAGGGACATTCTTGCGGCCAATATCTACGCTCGAAGAGCGTTGGAGGCAGAAAAAGAGCGGGAAGTCGCTGCTCGGGCCTTGGATGCGCGGACGCGTTTTCTTGCTCATCTCAGTCATGAGGTCCGCAACCCGCTGACAGGGATGTTGGGAATAGTTGAGCTTCTTGAGGACTCGCCAGAGGCAGAGATCCGTGATGGTCTTATTCGCGATCTTGGCTATACGGTTCATACGTTGCTGGGTGTTGTTGATGATGTGCTTGATGTCGCCAAAATCGAGGCGGGTAAACTGAAGTTGCATCATCAGGTATTCAATAGCCGGAACTGGCTTGAGCGTACCATCGGGGTCTATGCTGCAAGTATGCAGCAGAAGGGGATCCGCTTGACCACAGAGGTTGACGATCTGGTGCCGCAGCGACTCATTGGGGACCCTTCAAGATTGCGCC
>JAYNJA010000001.1:3356-4511 GCA_038109705.1 Thalassolituus sp.
CGCCAGATTCTTATGAATTTTCTCAGCAATGCCACAAAATTTACGCCGGAGCGAGGTGAGGTGTGTGTGCGTATGTCAGGTACGCACAATCTTACTGATTTTGTCCTCTTTCTCTCTGTTCGCGATACTGGAATCGGCATTCCCCAGTCCCGGATGGACGATATTTTTCAGCCCTACGATCAGGGCGCCGAAGAAATCGGCCGCCTTTATGGAGGGTCAGGCCTCGGCCTTAGTCTCTGCCATAATCTGGCGGGACTGATGGGCGGCAGCATTGGTGTAATGAGCCGGGAAAAAAAAGGCTCCACTTTTTGGGTTGAGGTTCCGCTTAAGGCCGCCGCGTCTGATTTTGATGCGGTAGCTGCGCAAGGTTGCTCACTCAAAGTTGCTGTTTGTGAAGACGATGCGACAAACCGGAAAACACTTCAGGTTATTCTTGAAAAGCGCGGGTTCTGCGTCCAGGTCTTCAGTGACGGGAATGAACTGCTTGCCGATGCGGGTTGGCGTCAGGCGGATATCATTCTTATGGACTGTCATATGCCTAATATGAATGGCATGGATGCCACAAGAGAGCTTCGCAGAGCAGGATGCAGTGTGCCAGTGGTTGCATTGACGGCCGGGGTTACGGATGCCGAGCGCCAGGCCTGCCTTGACGCGGGTATGGACTTTGTTATGGCTAAGCCGGTGGATTTCAGTGTGCTGCATGAGCAGTTGCTGGCTCATGTTAATCATGGCCGCCACCCGATACGGTTGGCGGAATAGAGCAGGTCAGTCACCTAGCTTTGATTCGCCAAGCTTGGCAATCTGTTCTAAGCGTTTGATGATGGCTGCGTTGGTGGTGCCTGAAGGGAAGTTACCTTTGTTGTCGGCGACGCCCGGTTCGCTGTTAAGCAGCAGGCGCAGAGCCTCATCAACGTGACGGACGCAATAAACATGGAACATGCCTGATTCGATAGCGCGCAGTACGTCATCGTGCAATACCAGGTTTCTTTGGTTAGAGGCCGGGATGATCACGCCTTGTTTGCCAGTGAGCCCTCGTGCGGCACAAATTCGGAAGAATCCTTCAATTTTTTCATTAACACCGCCAATAGCCTGTGCTTCGCCATATTGGTTAACCGAGCCTGTGATTGCAAAGCTCTGATCGATAGGCCGCTGTAT
>JAYNJA010000001.1:4521-16694 GCA_038109705.1 Thalassolituus sp.
TGACTGTTCCATGGCAATATGCGCTGAAATCGCCAGTGGAAACTTCTGCGCGTAGCGATTGCCAAGGAATCCGCTCAGAATCATCACGCCTTTTGAGTGTAGGGCCTGGCCCAGTGAAACTTCGCGTTCAATATCGACTACGCCTTTCGAGCCGGGGTAAACGGTTGCGGTAATGCGTGCGGGTGAGCCGAAGCTGCTGTCTCCAAGCGACATAACTGTCAGGCCGTTGATCTTGCCTATTGCCTGGCCCTGAGTTTCAAGCAGGACCGTTCCGTCGAGCATCTGCTCAAACAGTTTGTCATATACCCTTCCAGTACGTTCCTGTTTGGCGGCGAGGGCCCGGTCAATATGAACTTCCGTAATTAAATCATCCTGCGCAAGTTTGCGAATGAAGTCGGCTTCCGCCAGAAGGTCAAACTGATCGCCGATAAGGGCGCTCAGGGTATCCTGCTGCTCGGCTAGTCGGGCGCTGTGGCGCACCATACGTTCAACCGCAGTTTTGCTCATGTCGGCAAATTTCTGCTCGTCAATGCGGCTTTTAAGTAATTTTGCGTAGGCCTGGATATGTGATTCGGTCAGGGGGATGTCGCTGTCGAAGTCAACAAGAGTGCGGAATAGTCGTTTGAAATCGTCGTCATATTCCTGCAGTAAATAATAAATGTTTCGTGAGCCAATCAGGACCAGTTTGAAGTTGAGTGGGATCGTTCCCGGTACCAGAGAGGTCGTGTTTATCAGGCCGATTTCAGAATAGGGTGATTCCATCTTCAGTTCGTGCGATTGCAGTGCGCGCTTCAGTGCGTCCCAGACCATAGGTTCTGAAAGGAGCTTTTCTGCGTCGAGTATCAGATAGCCGCCGTTGGCCTTGTGTAGGGCGCCGGGTGCAATGCGGTGATAGTTGGTGACGAGAGCACCCTGTTCGCTGTTGTATTCGATGCGACCGAACAGGTTGGCATAGGTCGGGTGGGGCTCATAAACCACCGGTGCGCCGCTGTCTGCTTTGTGGTGTGTAGCAATATTGGGCAGCAGGGAATCTTCGAGGCTGCTGCGTTTTGCGTACTCTTCACGCAGGTCCATCAGGCGCTCTTCGACCAACTCTTCAAGGACGAGAGACGGCAGGTGCTCTTCCATCTCGCCGAGGTAGTCCAGAATCGGCTCGTGCTGAGCAAAGGCCGTGCGAATAGGTTCAAGCAGCGGCGTGATGGCTGCGCGGATGGTTTCCTGATTCAGCCGGCGCAGTTCGTTGCTGCTTTCTCGCTTCCATTGTGGCAGTTCTGCGAGTTGGTCGCTGAGCATTTGCTCAAGTTCCGCAATGTCATTATGAAATTCGTCGCGCTCTTCTTCGCTCAGTTGAGCGAATTCAGTTTCGTCCAGTGCTTTACCATCGCGCATTGGTGTGAAACTGATAGCGCTGGAATCCCGGTATACTGCAACGCCGCGTTTATGCGCTTCTCGTTCAACGGTTTCTATGGCCTTGTCGTATCGACGATTGAATGTGTAATCAATCGCCGACTTTTTTTGTTGGTACGTTGGATGTTCCAGGACGGCCGGGAAACTTGCCAGTAGTTGGTCAATAAGGTCATTGACCCGTTGTGTAAAATCGCTGGCCTCCTGGGGAAGTAAAGCCAGTGCGCGCGGTTCCCGCGGATTGCTGAAATTGTTTACGTAGCACCAGACGTCGGGTGTTGCCTGACGTTTAGCTTCGCTTTTCAGGTAGTCCCGAACGTATGAAGAGCGACCAGTACCGTTGTCGCCCATAACGAAAATATTGTACCCGGGGCGCTCCATGGCAACGCCAAACTGAATAGCGTTAACTGCACGTTCCTGACCAAGTACACCGTGGTAAGGCTCTAATTCTGCCGTAGTAGAAAATGTCAATGATTCGGGGTGTATCGTCTGCGTGGCCAGAGTGTGTGGAATTGATTGCGGTGAAGCGGATTGTGGCGATGCGGAGGTTGTTTTTGTCATTGCAGCTCTGTTTCCTGATGTCTGTGTTTACAGTATTGCGTGTTCCGCTCAAACACAAGTCCGGCTGCAGGTTGCTTTTATGGCTCTCATTGGGATAATTGCGCGGTCAGAAATCCCCGGAGTCTTGGATGTCAGTCCAGCCTGAAGACCGTACTACCATAGATATGTTCAGCGAGATCCGCCCCGGGCGTCCGCGCAGTAACCCTTATGACCGTACTCAGCAGTGTCGTTTTAATAAGCGTAGTCAGCGGCTGCGTGACAAGCATGCCGGTCTTCACCGTCTTGAGGTGAAGCTGCCCGGAGACGTCGTTGCGGCATTGGATGAAGCCTCAGAAGAGCTTGGTCTTAGTCGTGCAGAAGTGATCTCAAAGGCCCTTGAGCAGTGGCTCCATCTTTGAAGAAATCATCATAACTCCTTGATATCTCTCCCGGTTTTGGATACTGTACCGGCCGTCCGACATTCGTCGGCTTGTTATGGTGGCCTTTGCCGGTCCCCTCGCAACGATAAACTGCGAACCCCGCCAGGTCCGGAAGGAAGCAACGGTAGTAGTCGACTCGTGTGCCGGGGTGTGGCTGGTGAAGGTCATCTCCAGTTCGCTCTATCTATTTTGCTCCCTACATATAACCTTTCAGCGCCGCCTTGGTGTCGTTCAGATATCCACTGACAATCCCTCTGCATCCGGTTATCATTCCCTAAACACTCAGAGTCCGGGCCGAAATACATGAGTTATCAGGTACTTGCGCGTAAATGGCGCCCTCGTTTCTTCGATGAAATGGTGGGGCAGGAGCACGTGCTGCGCGCATTGATAAACGCCCTCACTGCAGGGCGGCTTCATCATGCTTTCCTGTTTACCGGTACCCGCGGCGTTGGTAAGACAACGATTGCACGTATTCTGGCAAAATGTCTGAACTGTGAAGAGGGTGTCAGTGCCCGTCCTTGCGGTGAATGTTCTTCATGTCGTGAGATTGCTGAAGGTCGCTTTGTTGACCTTATCGAGGTGGATGCGGCTTCCCGCACCCGTGTTGAAGATACTCGAGAGCTTCTTGATAACGTCCAGTATGCGCCAACTCGTGGTCGCTACAAGGTCTATCTTATCGACGAAGTGCACATGCTTTCGACTCACAGTTTTAACGCCCTCCTGAAAACGCTGGAAGAGCCGCCGGCTCATGTTAAGTTCTTGCTCGCGACTACTGATCCGCAAAAGCTGCCGGTAACCATCCTTTCCCGTTGTCTGCAATTCAGCCTGAAAAACATGACGCCAGAGCGTATTGTTGAATATCTGGCCAAGGTACTGACTGCTGAAACAGTGCCATACGATGAGGCGGCGCTGTGGGCACTCGGTCGAGCCGCTCAGGGCAGTATGCGTGATGCTCTCAGTCTGACTGATCAGGCTATTGCTTTTGGTGAGGGCGTGGTCAATGAATCACAAGTAAATTCGATGCTTGGCAGTATGGATCGTGGTCGGCTGTTCCGCCTCGCCGAAGTGATGGCAAAGGGCGATGCGGCAGCGATTCTCGCCGAGACCGCCTCGATGGCTGAGCATTCTCCGGACTACGATGAAATCGTCCAGGGCCTCTTACATATCTGGCATCGTGCTTCATTGGCCCAGGTTGTGCCGGATGCCATCGAAAATGCCGAGGGCGATCGCGACGCGATTCTCAAACTGTCTATGGCAATGCCTGCTGAAGATCTGCAACTGTGTTATCAGATTGCTCTTCAGGGCCGAAAAGATCTGGCACTGGCGCCTGATCCTCGCCAAGGCTTTGAAATGATTCTGCTGCGTATGCTCGCGTTTCGTCCCGCTCCTGATGTTGTGCCCGATCTCAACCTTGAGAGTATGCTCGAAAAAAAAAAGTCGCTGAGTCCTGTAGCTGATTCAGCGGCTGTTAGTCCAGGTGCTGCTTCAGATTTAGCACCGCCCATAACTCCGTCGGTCGAACCTGCATCGATATCGCATGATGACCCTGTATCTCACGGGCTCACTGACGCAGAGGACAATGCCGCTGCTGATGCTGGCCTGAGAAGTGAAGATGGCATCAGGGCTGAGTCGCCTGTTGAACAGATTGCTCCGATAACTGATAAAGCGACACCGGGAACACCTGAAGCATCACCTGAAATCCCCAGCTTTGATAGTGCACCGGCTGATACCGGAGACGGGGCGGGGAACGCTGACGAAACTACTGTTACAAGATCCGGAGTATCCGCACGCCAGGGTGGGCTGGCAGATCTGATGTCGAACAATCAGAGCGCAGCTGAATCCGAAGCGTTTCTGCAAAGTGCATACGAAGCAGAGTCGGCTTCGATGGCGGATGGGCCTGCACTGGCGGTTACCGCGCAGAGATCCGTTACAGTGGAGGCCGACGCCCTGGCGGAGGCTTTGCCTGATCGCGCAGATTTGCCCGAGTTGGCGCCACACACCTGGCACCTGTGGGTAGAACATCTTACGCTGGCTGGTTTGCCTATGGCGATTGCTAAAAACAGTGCGTTGATTGAAGTTCGTGACGATATACTGATCTTCGACGTTGACCCCGCTCAAGGCGCGCTCTACAACGACATGCAGAAACAGCGGGTTGAGGCGGCTATAGGGGAACTAATACCCGGAGCTCGCCTTGAGATGACACTGATGCCGCCTCGCGGCGAAACGCCCGATCAGCGACGCCACCGTATTCGTACTGAAGCTTTGTATGGCGCGCGGCAGGCAATCGACAGTGATCCTGTTGTTAATCAGATTTTGAATGAACTGGGTGGGCAGGTGCTTGAAGATACCATTCGCCCCCATCGATGATTGGACGGAATCCCCGTCCTGAAAACTTATAAATAGTAGCAAAAAAGAGGAATGGGACATGATCAAAGGTGGCATGGGCAACCTGATGAAGCAGGCGCAGAAAATGCAGGAGCAAATGGCGAAAGCGCAGGAAGAACTGGCATCTGCTGAAGTGACCGGTGAATCTGGCGCGGGGCTTGTTAAGGTTGTAATGACGGGCCGTCATGACGTCAAACGCGTTGAGCTGGATGACTCGATCATGGAAGAAGACAAAGATATGCTGGAAGATCTTCTTGCTGCAGCGGTAAACGATGCTGTTCGCAAGATCGAGCAGAACAATGCTGAGCATATGTCCAAGCTGACAGCTGGAATGGGCCTTCCTGCGGGTATGAAACTGCCGTTCTGAGTGTATGAAAGCACCGCCCAAAGAGTATCAGCAGCTGGTTGAGGCCTTTGATGGGCTTCCTGGAATCGGCCTGCATGCTGCGCAGCGCCTGACAGAATGGCTCGTTTATCACGGTGAGCTGGCGCGTTTTTCTGACGCGTTGGTGGCGATTCAGGCCATGACTCTATGTTCGGGCTGCAACCGCATTGCGGGTAACTCAGTATGCGATAGTTGTGCAGAATCAGATCGAAGTAATGTACCAGCAGGGGCTGACGTATTCCTCGTCATTGATACGGAGGAGTCACTCTCGGTGATTCGCGATGCTGGTATCAGAAACCGGCATTTTGTATTGCATGGTCAGCTATCGCCGGCGGGTGGTGTCGGGCCTGCCCAGCTTCATGTCGATAATTTACTGTCGCGACTGGCAAAGACTTGTCCGGCGGAGCTGATACTGATAACTGGTGCTTCGGTCGAAGGTAGGGCGACTGCGGATTATATTCTTCGCCGTAGTGGTGTGGCAGGAAAGCATCTGTCGCTGGAGCAGGCGATGGAAGAATTGGAGAGCTCTGTTGAGTAGCGCAACAAACCATACAAACCAAATACCTGACCCCGTCTGGATTACCGACGAGGACGGATTGGCAGCGCAGTGCAAAGAATGGTTGGCTGCTGAGTTTCTCTCGGTTGATACCGAGTTTGTCAGAACAACTACGTTTTTCCCTAAGCCCGGTCTTGTTCAGGTTGCCGATTCGCAGCGCTGCTATTTGATTGATCCACTAGAAATTGGCGACTGGAGTTCGTTTGCTGAGGTGCTTGAAGCCCCTGGTGTTATAAAGGTGTTTCATGCGTGTGCAGAAGATCTTGAGGTCTGTCGGCAGCTTGCCGGCGTTCTACCCCAGCCGCTATTTGATACGCAACTGGCAATGGCGTTTGCAGGATTCGGTGGGTCGGTCGGGTTTCAGCGTGCAGTTGCTGTATTGTTGGAGATCGATATCCCGAAAGAAGCGACCAGAACAGATTGGTTGCAGCGTCCGTTGACTGCTGTTCAGTTAGAGTACGCAACGGCAGATGTATTCTATCTGCATAAGATTTATCCGATGTTGCTTGGTAAGTTGCAAGTAAACGGTCGTCTGGGATGGTTACAGGAAGAATGTCAGCGAATTATTGATCAGGCTGAAGGTGCAGATGATTACAGTCTGGCTTATCAGCGCGTTAAGCTCGGTTGGAAATTACGGTCGCAGGAACAGTGCATATTGCAGGCGCTGGCAAGTTGGCGCGAGATCGAGGCTCGTCGTCGTGATGTGCCACGGAACAAAATTGCGGATGATCAGGCCTTGTGGAATATTGCCCGGTTTAAAGCTCGCAATCGTGACCAGTTGATTAAGGCTGGCCTTAAGCCTCATATCGTGCGTGATGAAGGCAAGGTGGTTTTGCAGTTGGTTGCTGACAGTCTTGAAAAGGATGAAACACAGTGGCCTGAGCGGCTAAATAAACCACTTTCTATAGAAGAAGGTAATAATTTTAAAAAGCTCCGGAAGATCGCAAATCAAAAGGCCGAAGAGCTGGACATGCCTCCCGAGTTGGTAGCGAATAAGCGGATACTCGATGCACTTATCCGCAGTCGCGGGCGAAATATTCCAGATGCTTTGGCAGGTTGGCGTATGACCGAAATAGGCCAGAACCTGGTGGCAAAACTGAATGAATTATCAGGAAATACTGATGACTAAGATTTTATGTGACGTGTTTAAAACCCGTAAAAAGGACGAGATGTATCTCTACGTTGCTAAAAAAGACGGAATGTCCCGGGTACCCGAGGAGCTCCTGGCAATGTTTGGACAGCCAGAGTTGGCCATGACGTTGATTCTTACCGCTGAGAAAAAGCTGGGGCGTGCAGATACTGGCAAGGTGATTGCGGAACTTGATGAACGAGGGTTCTACCTGCAGATGCCACCGGCGAAAGAGCCATACATGCTGGATCTGTTCACTAAGCGGGATCCGGAATGATTGCAGCTCGGCCATTCTGGGAGACTACAGCACTCAAGGACATGAGCCGTGAACAGTGGGAATCACTGTGCGATGGTTGTGCACTATGCTGTCTTCATAAACTCGAAGATGAAGACTCAGGCGAGGTGTATTACACCGACGTGCACTGTCGTTACATGGATACGAACAATTGCCAGTGCACTGTGTATCAGGAACGGAAAAAAAAAGTCCCGTATTGTGCCTGGTTGACGCCGGATCAGGTGTCGCAATTTAAGTGGTTGCCTGAAACCTGCGCATATCGCCTGTTGGCAGAAGGACGTCCGCTGGCGGCATGGCATCCCTTAATGTCTGGGAGCCCTGATTCCGTTCATGACGCTGGGATTTCAATTAAGGGAAAGGGTGTGCCTGAAGATAAGGTGGCTGAAGAAGACTGGGAAGACCACATAATATGGAAAGCGTAAGCGATTATTACCTCTTCTGGGGTATCTACATTGCCGCTGGCGTAGCGGGCTTCTGGTGTTGGGGGCGCATGTTGTTCTGGCTACGTCACAAGGGCGTTGGGTATCACTTGTACAGTGCGATCGGAGCTGTATTGATATTTACTCCCGTTGCTGTACCTGAGTCACCTTCATCTCTTGCGCCTGGTTTTATCGCTGTGGCGTTTTCGCTTATTTCGTCAGGTGTTGGTTCGCTGGCCGAATTTGCACCCTGGTATGGGGTGGCATCTGCGATTGCTTGTTTTGTCACGATTGCAGCACTGGTTGCCGGAATTGCGCCATCAGTGGCCGAAGATGCAACTGAAAAGCATGCCAGAAAGGCAAAATCTGATCCCCGCAACACAAAGCATGTAAAAGGCAATCCATTTGCCTGAGGTGAGGCCCAGCCTCACCATTCCTTCCTGTATCTCGGTCCAACAGCGACATTAGTTACTTTTCTGGCTAACTGCCGAATCTTTGCTAGTTTTAATTCATACCGTGTCCGCTGGGCACATTTTTCTGAAGTGATATCCGACCGATATATTGAGCACCCAAGCGGTGTGACTGAGGGTTTAGAAGATGGCAAATCACATTTTCATTCTTGCAACCGTAATGCTTCTTGCTGGCATTTTTGGTGGGCTGGTGAATTTCTATCTGTATGGAGATAAAGATCCGGACTCGGCAAGCTTGCCGCGATTCCTTGTCGTAGGGGTTGGCGCATCATTCCTTGTTCCTGTTGTGCTGGATATGGTCAATAGTGAGCTGGTGCTCGAAAGTCAGGGGGATCCGTCACAGCTACTCATTTTTACTGGTTTCTGTCTGGTATCAGCGCTTCTTAGTCGCTTTGTGATTGACAATATGTCCGACCGTATTCTCAATGAGGCGCACGTTGCTCGTCAGCGTTCGGAGGAAGTTGAGCAGGATCTTCGTATTATCCAGAACGAGTTGCTGCCGTTGATTGATACCGAAACAGAGAAGGACATGAGTGGCTATGATCCGCAGGTCGCTACGGTGTCTGACGAGCTCGATAATACGTCGACTCAGGTCCTGAAAATTCTTTCCAATGGCCGTTATATTTTCCGATCGCTTGCAGGCGTCTGTCGTGAATCTAATCAGGAAGAAGCAATGGTACTGAAAACGCTCAATGTTCTTACCACCCGTTCGCTTGCTGGTAAAGTGAGTGGCAAAAACGGAGTGCGCTGGCACATTACCGAAAAGGGTCGCCGCGTTCTGGAGAACAGTCTCTGAGTTTTTCTCAGAACTGATCGGGAGAGAGTATGCAGTTTTTCCGAATCGTAGTTGCCATATTGTGTTCGGCGCTTTTCGGACTGGTATCGGCTCAGGCGGATGACGTCAGGCCAGATGTCCGGATTGTGATCGACATATCGGGCAGTATGAAGGAAACAGATTCACAGAATCTTCGTCGGCCTGCGCTGAATCTTCTCACTGAATTGTTGCCTGACGACGCCCGGGCAGGTGTGTGGACGTTCGGGCGTTACGTAAATATGCTGGTTCCTCTGGATCAGGTAGACGAAGAATGGCGCCTTCGTGCACGTGCAGCGTCGCCTGAAATCAGTTCGGTTGGTCTGAATACAAATCTCGTCGGTGCCTTAGAAAAGGCTTTGTACGAAACATCTCCTGATAACGGCTATGAGCAGACGGTTATTTTACTGACTGATGGTCGCATCGATATGGATACAAGTCAGGGGGATTCTGCATCCGAGGTAAATTCCGCTGAACGGCAGCGACTTATCAACGAAATACTCCCGCTGTATACGGCGAATCGTGTGCGTATTCATACGCTCGCACTGTCTGATGCCGCAGATAGTGCTATGTTGCAACAGATTGCTATGGAAACCGATGGTCTTGCGCTGACAGCGCATACTGCTGATGATCTTATGCCTGCCTTTCTGAAGGCGTTTGATCGGGCCGTTCCCGCAGAGCAGGTTCCGCTTAACGGTAATACGTTTCAGATCGATGGAAGCGTGCGTGAGTTCACGGCGCTGATATTCCGCGCTCCTACTTCTACTCCTACGGTACTTGTATCTCCGTCTGGTAAACGCTACAGCCAGGCCTCCCTGGGTGAGGATACCCGCTGGCACCATGATCTGAATTTTGATCTGATCACGATTTCTCAGCCTGAACCTGGCGAATGGCAGGTTGAGGCTGATCTGGCTCCCGATAGTCGCGTGCAGGTCCTGTCCGATCTCAAACTAAGCGTAACAGGTCTGCCCGGTAGCTTGTTCTCCGGTGTGCCTGTCCAGCTTGAAATGGCATTGGAAAATGAAGGGGAGCTGGTAACCGAGCAAACCATTCTTCAACTTACTGATGTGACATTGGAGGTGACGGCTCCAGATGGTCGCACCGGTAGTAAGCTTCTGTCTGACCCGGAAAACCTACCGGTTGATGGAATCTTTCGGGAAACGCTCAGTCGGTTGACGCAGCCGGGTGAGTACCGCCTCGAAATAAATGCCGAGGGTAGGACGTTTCAGCGTCGTCAGGTGCTGACTGCTACTCTGGCTGAGCCTTTGCGTGTCGAGGTGGATAAAGATATTGAACACCAGGTGGTCAATATCCGGGTGTACTCGGAAAGCGATATGGTGGATACGTCGCTGAGTCGGGTGATTTCCCGGATCGCCAGCCCTGATGGCAGCTCTGTGATTTATTCAATGGAGTTCAGTGAAGACGCATCTGCGTGGCAGATTGCGCTCCTGCCGGATAAGGGGCCTGGTCAGTACGATGTGATGCTTAATATCCGCGGTGTTTCCAGTAGTGGAATGACTTTCAAAAGTAAGCCGGAAAATATACTGGTCAGTTTTCCTCTGGTCGCAGATGAATCAGTGTTGCCTGAGCCGTCAGTATTGCCGTTGGCAGGTAATGAAGTCAGTGCTGAAACTGAAATTACAGAGGATGCGGCTGTTCCGGAAGCGGCTCCAGAACCAGAAGTTTCTGAACCGATTCCTGAACCCGTATCTGAGCCAGTACAGCCAGCCCTGCCAGCTGTGGATGAGCCACCGGTTCCTGATCTTGCAACGAAGTATGCTGAGCAGAATGAAGAGGAAAGTTCTGGGGTCGCCTGGTGGATCTATGTATTGCTCGCTGTTGCGAATCTGGGCCTGCTTGGGGGATTGGCGTGGTGGTGGTTGTCCCGTCGTAGTAAAAAGAATGATGTTGTTGGTGCGGACGAAGATCTCGACGTTGGGCCGCTCGATGATGCAGATCTGGATGGGGGAGACTTTGACTCGTTCGTTGATGAAACCGAAGAGGATATAACCCCAGCGCCTGAAACGAAAATGCAGTCATCCATGGGTAGTGATCCGGGCAATGGTGGCGGAGATGCGAAAGCGTCGCAAGCAGATGATATTGCACCTGATCTGGACGATGCTGGAGACGACTGGGGCGAGTTTGACCTTCCGGATGACGATAAGAAGAACTGAACAGGATTCTGTACAAATAGTCCTTTATGTCTGATTTTAAAGCGGTTTTCGCTTTGGCGCCTTGCTGTAACGCAGGGTGCTCCTTATACTCGGGCGGGTTTAATATCCTGATGAGTATGAGGAAGGTTCAAAATGAAATTCCAGGGCACCGGCGATTACGTTGCAACCCCAGAGCTACAGATGGCGGTGAACGCCTCAATTACTCTCCAGCGTCCATTGCTACTGAAAGGCGAGCCGGGTACAGGTAAAACTATGCTGGCGGAACAGCTGGCACAGTCCTTGGGAACTGATCTGATTCAATGGCACATTAAAAGTACGACCAAAGCACATCAGGGCCTTTACGAGTACGATGCGGTATCCCGCCTGCGCGACTCTCAGTTGGGTGTTGATGGCGTTAAAGACATTTCTAACTACATCGTCAAAGGAAAGCTGTGGGAAGCGTTTTCTGCGGATAAACCTGTGGTTCTTCTTATCGATGAAATTGATAAAGCTGATATCGAATTCCCGAACGACCTGTTGCTTGAAATCGATAAGATGGAATTCTTTGTCTATGAAACTCAAGAGCGTGTGGTAGCCAAGCACCGTCCGATTATTCTGATCACCAGCAACAACGAGAAAGAACTCCCTGATGCTTTCCTGCGCCGCTGCTTCTTTCACTATATCGACTTCCCGGATCGGGAGACGATGAAGGCGATCGTTGATGTGCATTTTCCCCAGATTCAGCCACAGCTGGTCAATGAAGCACTTGAAGTCTTCTTCGATGTTCGCAAAGTTCCTGGACTCAAGAAAAAGCCATCGACGTCAGAGCTGGTAGACTGGCTTAAATTGCTGATGGCTGATGAGCTCGGTGTTGAACTCCTGCGTAATCACGATAACAGCAAGGCGATTCCGCCTATGGCTGGTGCGCTTGTTAAGAATGAGCAGGATGTACATCTGCTCGAAAAACTCGCATTTATGAGCCGTCGTCGGGGCTGATATGCTGATTGACTTCTTCCAGACTGTCCGCGCGGCTAAGGTCCCATGCTCAATTCGTGAGTATCTTGATCTGGTAGCTGCGGTACAGGCCCATGTGGCGTTTGCTGACCCGGAAGAGTTCTATGCCTTGGCCAGGCTGGTTCTGGTGAAAGACGAAAAATACTACGACAAGTTTGATAAGGCGTTTGCA
>JAYNJA010000001.1:16704-42255 GCA_038109705.1 Thalassolituus sp.
GTCTGGGAACAGCGTAACTATCGTAATCTCGATGACAACGTTCAGTTAGGAATACGGAATATTAAGGTCGCGTTGCGCCGTTTACGCCGCTTTGCGCGGCAGGGCGCAGCAGATCAGTTAGATCTGAATGACACCATCGCTTCGACTGCACGTAATGCGGGTTATCTTGATATCCGGATGGTGCCAGAAAGGCATAATGCAGTTAAAGTGCTGCTGTTTTTCGATGTTGGTGGGTCGATGGACCCTCACGTACGTGTATGTGAAGAACTGTTTTCGGCAGCGCGTACCGAGTTCAAGCACATGGAAACCTTCTATTTTCACAACTGCCTGTACGAATCAGTGTGGAAAAATAATATCCGCCGCATGAACGAGCGCACAGAAACCTGGGACATATTGCGTAAATATGGCGCAGATTATCGTGTGATATTCGTTGGCGATGCGATGATGGCCCCCTACGAGGTGACACATCCTGGCGGTAGTGTAGAGCACTGGAATGAAGAGGCTGGGGCGGTCTGGATGGATCGCATGGCAAATCATTTCGACAAACTTGTCTGGCTGAATCCAGCGCCTCAGGATCATTGGGGATCCGGTGGGTCACTGGGCGCGATCCGATCGCTGGTGAAAGACAAGATGTATCCGATGACCCTTTCGGGGCTTGAGGATGCGATGAAGTTTTTGAGCAAATAATAAACAGATCAAATGTTAAATTTAACGGAATTAACGTGTACATTACTCGCTTGAAGAGAGTAATCGGCAAGGACGCCCGTAAAATAATAATGACGCAGGGCGTTTACTAATGCAGGCTCCTCGCTTGTTCAGATCGCTGGTTTCACATATAGCACTACTACTGGCCACATTGATCAGTATTCCTGCTGCCTTCGCTGGTCAGACGTATATTGGCTTGCGTAGTGGCCCGTCTCCGGCGTTCCCGGTCATTTACGAGGTCACGGAATACCGGGAACTGGATGTGATTTATCGTCGCGGCAGTTGGCTGTATGTCACTGACAGTCGCAGTAATGGCTGGATTCACCTGGATGATCTTCATCTGCTCCGTAAGTTTCCGCGTGATGAGCTTTGGAAACTTACAAATGAAGCGCGCCCAGGCAAAAGCCGTCTCGGCTTCGCTTCAACCACCCATCGTGCCTATGCAATAGAATTGATCGGTCCGGTCTTTTCACAGGATATGTACCTTCGTTATACCCGGGGGCCAGAGGGTGATACAGCCTGGACCATGCTGGATGTTGGTATTCATCGCCAGTTTGCTGAACCAACGGATAGTCTGGCGTTCAACTGGAGCCTCGGCGCAGGCCAGGGCCAGGACGGTGCTGGTAGCGATCATTGGAGTCTGGATGGCGATCAACCGGTCTGGGTTGGTACTGGCGGATTTGAGGCTGTCTGGACAACAGAACGATATTTTGAAATAGGTTTTCGCGGGGATCTTGCGGTAACTCTGGATGACGATATGACTACCTATACGACCGCAGCCCTGATATGGAGAATGCGCCTATGAAACGTTGCTTAGCCACCGCGCTGCTGTTCGCCGGATTCGTTGTTTCTGTGGGAACTGCGCAGGCGGAAGTATACCAGCCGGGCATGCAGGGCAATGGCCTGAAGGACCTGGATGACTCGCTTGTACAGCATGGAATGTTCGGGGCCGGTTTTGCCAGTACCTTGACTTCAAATAATGACCATCAGCCGTCCATGGTATTCAGTGGTCGCTATTTCGCTGGCGAAAAGTGGTATCTGCTAGGTGAGCTGCAGCTGGGTACTTTCAGCAGCAGCGCAGTGGTCGTCGATGGTGAAGAGCTACGCAGCGAGTCTGAAGAAGCAATGCGATACACATTTGGTGCTGGTTACGCACTGATGCAGGGCACCGCAAGCACATCCGGTATTCGTGCGGTACCCTGGGTGCTGGCAACAGAATTTAATGTCGGCGAACAGACCTCTGGAGACACAAGTGGCAGGTATACCTCGCTTGGTTTGTCCGTTCAGTTTCAGGGTGAGCGCATCTGGTCTGCACTGGGTATGCGGGAATTTATCATTGCCGATGAACGCCTCGAAGAACTGGGTTCAGATAGGGGGATGCAGTGGGATATCTCGCTCGGTATGTGGTACTGACGCTGCTTAGCATCGGTGCATTTGCTGATACAACATTAAAGCCGGGCGATATGGTTCCGGACTTTACCATGCCAGCAACGAATGGATTTGGTCAGCGTCTTGAAGAAGCTCGTGGCTCGTTCCTTATGGTGATCTGGTTGGGGCGCTGTGACGATTGTTCTGAGACACTCGTGCGGTATCAGCTGCTGGCTGAGAGTCTGGCGATTGAGGGGTTGAAAGGCTGGTTCGTCTGGACCCCCTCAGGAAAAAGTCTGCCACCGAATATGCGCCTGCCTGTGCTGAAATACGAAAAAAAATGGCGCCAGAGCTGGCAGTTTGAAGATCGGCCTGCAGTTATGCTGATCAATGCCGATGGGCGTCTGGATCATTTGTTGACGGGTGATCTGAAAGAAAATTATCAAGAGACTGAACAGGTAGTTATGCGTTGGATGAGCCAGGGTCGCGACTACCAGGTACCGGAGTAATCTATGAAATATATTCTGTTGCTTATACTGGGGCTTTCCGGTCTGGTATTCGCAGAAGACGCTGAGATTCGCGAAGAAGTAATGTCTGTAAAAGAGGCCGTGCTTGAGCTTAATCGCGACCTCTACGAGCTCGAAAGAGAATTACTGAGCCCTGCAACAACACGTGCGGCATTTCACCTGACTCTTAATCATGGCGAGTTCTTTGAGCCGCTTGCAGTAGAGGTGTCGGTAGACGGAACGCTTGAACTTCAGCATCTCTATACTGAACGGCAGGTTAAGGCTCTGCGAATGGGCGCAGTGCAGCCACTCGGTGATCTGAATCTCGCTCCGGGTAAACATGATGTCACCGTAATTATTCGTGGTGTTGATCATCTGGGGCAGGGACGGGAGTTGACTCTCACTGAAATAGTTACCAAAACCGGTAAACCATTGATAACGGAGTTGCTGATTGTTGACCGCGAAGAACTGCAGAGCGCCCGCCTGGAGCTGAAGTACTGGTAAGTTGATGCGAAAACTACTCCTTTTACTGTTGTTGCCTGCCTGTGTTTGGGCAGCAGATCCACAGCAGTCGCCGTTAAGTGAAGACGATCTGGATTTTGATCTGGAGGCGCTTGGCGTCGCCGATAATGCAGAAGAACGTCTGCTTCGTGGCAATTTTTACTTCTCATATCTGACCGGCGAGTACTACCGTACGCTCTATTACCTTGAGCGCTGGCAGGAACTGGTTGGAGCGGACGAAGCTCCAGAGACCGAAGCTGCGGTAATGCGCGCTGCCGTATTTCTCTCTCTTGGTCTCGAAGATCAGGCGGAAGCAGTTTTCTATAAAGTGTTTGAACAGGGTGGAAACGCTTCTGGTGATGCCTGGTACTTTCTCGCCCAGCGTCTGTTCAGTGCTGGTTATTATGACCGCGCTGAGTTAGCAGCCCGCAATGCTCTCAAGGCAGCGCCGGGTGTCAGTGCCTCCTACCTGCAGGAACTTCTCTATCTTCTGGTAAGCAGTATCAGTGAGCAGGATCGCGTCGATGAAGCTCGGGACGCACTTAAAGGGATGCTGGATAAGAATATCTGGACGGGATATGCGCGATATAACCTGATTCTTGCCATGATTCGTGAGAACTACCGCAGCCGTGATCTGGAAGCCGTAGTCAACGAATCGGCGTACTATCTTCCTGACGATGAGGAAGGAAGGGCGTTGCGCGATCGCACGCTGCTGATCGCCGGTGTCGCCGCAATGGAGCGTGAAAAACACAAAATGGCGAACCGCTATTTTCGTGATATCAGCCTTGAGTCGGTGTTCACACCGCCGGCATTATTGCACTACGGTTGGAACCTGCTGGCGGAATGGCGCTATGAAGATGCCATTCAACCCTGGCGGATTCTCCAGCAGATGTACGATGAATATAACCCTTCGGTTGTAGAATCCTACCTGGCGGTACCACACACCCTTGAACTGGTTGACGCGGTTAATCAGTCGGTTCTTGCATACGAACGTATCGAAGAGCGCCTCTCAGTCATGGTTGATGAACTGAAGGCCGTTAATCAAAAAGACTCTCTCGGCGATTGGCTTGATGAATGGCGCAATGCCAACCGTAGTCAGGATTGGGGATGGCAGCGTCAGCGATTAAGTGATCTGCCGGAGAGCCAGATCAGTCGTTTTGCTCAGGGTCTGCTTGATGATGAGGACTTTGTCCGGGAGCTTGCTGTATTACATGACCTTGACCGGATGCGGGATGACCTGAATAAAGCGTTTCGTGATCTTGGCCTCTGGGCTGAAATACTCGAAGAACGCCAACGTCACCTTGCAGAGTTGGGCGGCGAAGCGTTGCTGGATAAGCTTGAAGAACGACAGATGGATGTTTTGCGAAAAATTCTTGCTGTTCAGGACCGGCTCCTTGATGAAGACGAGACCGTATTCTCTTATGCGTCCGTTGCTGACAAGGCGAGGATTGATCGTTTGCGTAACGTTGTTCCTTCTGTGACGCAACTGCAGAAAGTAGGCACGCCAACCCGGGATCTGAGTATCTACAAAGAACGTTGGCGCCGTGTACGAGGACTCCAGCTATGGGAAATCTATAAACATCAGCCCCAGCGTAAGTGGGATACAGAACGTGATCATATGATTCTTCGTTCCGAAACAGACCGCCTGTTCCGACAATTGGAAAACACCCGTACTTCACTTTCCTGGGCAGATAGCAGCTGGCGTGGATTTCCACAGCAGGTTGGGGCAATGCAACGTCGGATTGCGAATGCTGATGCAGGTATCGCCAGATTGCAGGACAACCAGGAAGAACTGCTCAATCAGCTTGCGCGGGATTATCTTACTGGGATGGATGAGCGCCTCACGCTGTATCTTGCTCAATCACGGCTTGCGCTTGCTCGTCTCTATGACGATTCTCTGCAACGTGAAACAAGTGAATTTGATCCTGAGCAGCAGAAAACCGCAGAGGGTACCCCAAAAGGTACAGGTAATGTGGACGAGGAAACGGGTACCGAAGCAGAAGTACAGTATCAGGATGGGACCACCGTTGAGACAGGGGAGCAAGCGGAATGAAGTTATCCCGTGTTCTTGTAGTCGCGGTTGTCGCTAGTCTTGCTGCCGGCTGTAGCTGGTTTAAAAGTAAGGATGAAACACGCTACCTGTCTGATATAGGTACGCTTAAGGTGCGCCTGGCCTCAAATGAGCCGCTTGGGGTAGATCATGGCGACGTGATCCGTAGCTATCAGTCATACCTGGAAGTCGGGACCGATCCCGAGATGCGGGTACGTGTCGCCCATCGTATCGCAGGTCTGAAGTTGCAATGGGACGAGATCCGCTCGGAACGTTATGGCGAAGACATTGATACGCAGATCGAAGAAGACAGGCAGATGGCGGAAGCGTCGATCCAGGATTACGAGAATCTTCTGTCAGCCTACCCAGATCGTATCGATAACGATGCCATTCATTATCAGTTGGCCAAAGCGTATTCTCTTGCAGGTCGTCCAAACCAGGCGATCGCAGTTCTCGAAGAGCTTACGGAGCGCTATCCAAAGTCGCTGTACTACCTTGAATCGCAGTTCCGTTTGGGGCGCATGCTATATAACGTCAGCGATTTTGAAGCGTCTGAACAGCGTTTTTCTGAAGTCATAGCCTTTGGTGCACAAGGGAATCCGTATTACATGGACGCCCAGTATCTGCGTGGCTGGGCGCTGTTTAAGCAAAACCTGCTGGAAGACAGTCTGCTCGCTTTCACCGCCATGATTGACGAGCATTTTCCTGATGATCCGACGCTGATGGCGGCAACAGGTACAGAACTCGAGATTCTTAACGATACTCTGCGGATTATGGCGCTCATGTTTGACTATATGGGGGACTGGAATCAGATCGCAGAGTTCTACGACCGTCATGGTCCGCGTTATTACGAGTACCGCATCTATGCGGAAATGTCGAATCAGTATTACGAGAAAAAGTACTACAAGAGTTCTGCCTCTGCATTGCGGGCATTCGTTGATCGTTATCCTCAGGACGATCGTGCGCCACTGTATTACCGCCGCCTGATTTCAGGTTACGAAAAGGCCGGTTATCCAGAGTTGCGCCGTAAGCATAAAAAAGTATTCATAGAACGTTTTGGTGTCGGTTCTGATTACTGGAACAGTCATGGGGAAGATGTACGAACGCTGATTACTGTAACCCTGGGCGATTATATCTGGGACCTGGCTACCTTCGCTCATGCCTGGGGGCAGCAGAGTAAAAAACAGAGCGATAAACGTGAGCGCCTGGGAGAAGCTGCCGATTGGTATCGCGAATATATCCGTAGCTTCCCATCCGCGCCTGACACAGTAAAAGCCCATTTCCTGTTGGCCGAACTGTCGTACGAACTTGGTGATTATGATGATGCCCGTAATAACTACGAGATCGTTGCTTATCAGTACCCGTTTTACGAAGACGCTGCAGAGGCGGGCTATGCAGCATTGCTGGCATATAACAGGCATCGCCCGGAAAAAAATGATGCATTGCGTTGGCGTCAACTGACTGTGGCCAGTGCTAAGCGATTTGTTCTTGAATTTCCGAACGATGAGCGTCGGGGTACTGTGTTGGTGAACACTGCCGAAATGTTACTTGGTGATAAGTATTATGAACAGGCACTTGAAACTGCCCGTCTGGCGCAGAAGAGCGGCGTAGAACTACCTCCCCGTTATGCTTATGGTGCATCGCTCGTTCAGGGCCATTCTGCGTTCGAGCTGGGTGAGTTTGCTGAAGCCGAAGGCGCGTTATTAGCCGCAGCGGAGTACGACAAGTTGAGTCGTAAAGAACGCAGTGCATTGAGACAGAAGGGTGCTGCTGCCATCTATAAGCAAGGTGAAGCGGTGAAAGACAGTGATCCGGAAGCCGCCGTAACTCAGTGGTTGAGGCTGGCGGATGTAGTGCCTGAAAGTGATCTTCGTGAAAACGCAGAGTACGACGCAGCGACCGTGCTGATGCAGACAGAACAATACGGTCGGGCTGAGGGAGTTCTTCTGGCATTCCGCGAAAATCACCCTGACAGTCGTTTCAGTAGCGATATCCGCAGTAAGCTCATTATTGCGTACGAAGGTCAGGAAGAGTGGCGTAAGGCTGCAGTTGAACTCCAGGGGGTTGCTGCTGGCGGAGCTAACGACGAAGAGAAACGCATAGCGACGTTTCAGTCTGCAGAATACTTCGAGAAGGCTGAGGACTACGAAAGTGCGATCGTGATGTACCGTCAGTACGCTCATACATTTAAACGACCGTTCGATCCCGCAATTGAGGCTCATTACAAGCTTGACCAGATTTACGCCCGTCTTGACGAGGAAGAGAAACGCAGGTTCTGGTTGGACAAAATTATTCGCCTGCACCGCGGTGCTGGCGACGATAAGACCGAACGCTCCCGGTACCTGGCGTCTCAGGCTGCATTTGAGCTGGCGGAGTTCGATCGCAAACGTTTCGATAAGATCGCTATCAAACTGCCTTTGGCAAAAAGTATTGTGCGTAAAAACGATGCAATGCAGGGAGCTTTGCGACGGTATACGCAGGCCGTGCAGATGGAAGTTCTTGAATTTACGACGCCGTCAACATTCCATATCGGCAATATGTACGCTCAGTTCAGTCGTGGTCTGATGGAATCAGAACGCCCCGAAGGTATGGATGAGCTTGAAGCTGAAGAATATCAATTCCTGTTGGAAGATCAGGCCTTTCCACTTGAAGAAGCTGCCATCGAGATTCACCAGCAGAATATCTCCCGTACTTACGACGGTATTTACGACGAGTGGGTTAAAAAGAGTTTCTCTTCAATGTCGAAGTTGATGCCTGGTCAATATGATAAACCGGAAAAATCAGTAATTTATGTGGATCAGATTCGCTAGTGTTGCGCTGGTCGTTTTCCTTACGGCCTGCGCATCAAATAAACCAGTCGTGACGGACAGTGCCCTTGAAGATCAGGGGGCTGATGTCGTCGCTCCTCTGCCTGATGGTTTTGAAAAGAAATACCGCAATGGTCTGGCAATGATGGAAGACGGCCAGCTTGAAGACGCTATATCACACTGGCAGCAGCTATCAACGGACTCCCCTGAGTATCCGGGCGTCTGGGTTAATCTTGGGTTATCCCATTGGCAGTCGGGTGCGGCTGAACCGGCGCTGCAGGCTTTTGAACAGGCGACATTACTCGATCTGGAATATTGCCCTTCCTACGGTTTGACAGGGATTGTACTTCGGGATCTAGGCCGGTTTGATGATGCTGAATCTGCATATTTATCGGCCATCAACTACTATAATCTCGGCATATTGAATGACCTTTACCGTAATGATCTGGTTGAGGCACTCAGTTGGTACCGGAAGGCACGTAGGTTGTTGCCCGATGATGAAAAGCTGAATATCTGGATTGTTGATCTGGCGCGCAGGGCTGGTCAACCTGAAGAAGATCCGGAAGAAATTAATGTCTGGCAGGCCGAATTAGAAGCGTTGATCCGTCAGCGTGAGGCTGAAGCAGCGGCTGCCCGGGCAGCAAAACTGGCGGCAGAGCAAGCCTCCAATGGGATACTCCAACAGGAGGCTGTAAGCGCAGAGGAACAGTCAGCAGAATCCGGAATCATTAGTGATACTGATGTCTCTGATGATGAGGATGTGGTCGATCTGGAGACAGAATCAGCAGTCTCGGGCGATTCACCGGTGACTGACGAAGCTGGAGAGGTAAGCGAATGAACCGCTTAATGATAACGCTGATCCTGATGCTTTTTGCCGTTGTAGCCAGTGCTGCTGACGACGTGGTCCGCCTTCAGGGGATGACCATTCGTGGGAATAGCGAAAACCCGAATGTGCTGTATGTAAATGCCTGGCAGCCGCCTCCTGGAACAGGGCGCCTGTACGAGCCTGTCACCAGTTTCAACCGGGAGTGGTTCCGGCCGCTCACCCGGGACAGTCTGCAGCGTGAGATTCGCTATGGCCAGCAGTACACCGAAAAAGAGGATCACGTCACACGACTGAACCAAGTCCTTGAAATTCAGTAGGATACGGTTTTTTCCTGTAGTGATTAATGGTTAAATCTGTGGCTGCGTGGGTAGCCACAGCAATTTATAAACAGAACAACAAGTAACAGAATCGGAGATATACCATGGATTCCATCATTCGCTTCCTGCAGGAAGGTGGTGTGTTTATGTACCCAATCGCAATTATCATGGGTGCGGGCCTTATTGTTGCCATCGAACGTATTTTCTACCTGGCAAAAGAAAAGTCAGGTAACCGTCGCGCATTCGACGACATGTATCCAATGCTGCAGAAGCGAGATCTGCGCTCAGCTTTGAACTACGCCAACAGCTCTGATACTCACATTGCTAATATTTTCGCAGCAGGTATTCAGCGCATTCCGAACGCTCAGCGTCGTGAAGAAGTCGAATACGCGCTGGAAGAGGGCCTGATGGAAGCTATTCCACAGCTTGAGAAACGCACCCCTTATATTGCCACTCTGGCTAACATCGCCACTCTTATGGGGCTTCTGGGTACGATTATGGGTCTGATCGCTGCGTTTACCGCGGTGGCAAATGCAGCCCCAGCTGAGAAAGCGACCCTGCTGTCACAGAGTATTTCTGTTGCAATGAACACGACTGCATTCGGTCTGATCGCAGCCATCCCATTACTGCTGCTTCACAGCTACCTGCAGACTAAAACCGCTGAAATTGTAGATAGCATCGAAATGGCGGGCGTTAAGTTCCTGAATACCATCACTGATAAGAAGGCAGGACAAAACGGCACTCCTACCAATAACGGTTAAGCAGGGAGCCTTGTTCCGATGAGACGCCATAAGAAAGTTAAAGAAGAGGCGGAACTCAACGTAACATCCTTCATGAATCTCATGATCGTACTGGTACCGGTACTGTTGATGAACATGGTGTTCTCGCAGTTAGCGGTTCTGGATCTGAGATTACCGGCTGGAGACCAGCCGGGTGCCGTTAACCCGGAGGATGTCACGCTTGAAGTGACGATCAGAAAGACCGGCTTTACCGTATCGCGAACTTATCGCGAAGAGACGGTTGAACTGGCTTCGCTACCTGCAAAAGCGGAGGGGCTGGATTATTCAGCTCTGTCGCAGACGTTGCAGAATGTGAAAAAGAACCCCGAGTTCGCTGATAAAAAAGACATTACGCTGCTGGCCGAGCCAGAAGTTGATTACCAGACATTGGTCACCGTGATGGATACTGTGCGTATTTATCCTGCCGTGGTGGCGGCGTCATTGGTGGATGCTGTGCTGTTTCCGGATATTTCTCTGGGTGAGGCCGAGGGCGCGCAGGAGGTGACACCATGAAAATGTCACGTCGTGCAAAGCGCATGCAACGCAATCACAAACGTAACGCCAACAAAAGCGGCCTCAACCTGACTGCTCTGATGGATATCTTCACCATTCTGGTGTTCTTCCTGATGGTGAACCAGTCTGAAGTTGAGGTGCAGAATACAGACACAGTAGAGCTGCCGGTTTCTGTTGCAGAAAACAAACCTGATGAGCAGCTCACGGTGCTCGTCACCAGTAGTGATGTGCTTGTACAGGGGCGTTCTATCGTTCAGACGTCGGTTCTGAAAGGTGTTGAAAGCGATCTGATCCCAGAGTTGCAGACCGAGCTTGAGTACCATGCCAGTCGTTCTCCGTTGGCAGAAGGTCAGGACAGCCGTCCGGTGACGATTGTCGGCGACAAAGCAACAGCGTATGCCGTGCTTAAAAAAGTGATGAATACTTGTGCCAAATCCGGGTTCAGTAACATCTCACTGGCAGTGAATCAGAAACAGCCGGGAGGTGCGTGATGAGTGGTATTTATCGCGCGCCTGAGTTGCCATGGAATGATGGCCAGGATACCCGTCGCCTTTGGGCGATTGGAGCTATTCTTTTTGCCATTATTTTCGTCGTCGGTGTGGTGGTGCCTTTTATTGATCTTCCTAACAAAGATCGTTCTGAGCTTGAGGAGCTTCCGCCACAGTTGGCGAAGGTAATTGAGCGCAAGAAAAAGGAAGAACCGAAGCCGGTACCGAAACCAGAGCCTAAGCCAGAACCGAAACCTGAGCCTAAGCCAGAACCTGTTCCCGAACCGAAGCCAGAGCCAAAACCTCAGCCGAAGCCTGAGCCAAAACCCGAGCCAAAACCTCAGGTGAAAGCATCAGAAGAGCAGCGTGCTGCAGCGAAGGAAAAAGCTAAGCAGGCGGTTGGTGCTGAAGCGCTCCAGGCGTTGAGTGCATTGCGTAATTCGATACCAACAACCGCACTGAATACCTCCAGTTCAAGTCTGAGCAATAAAGGTAATCAGGCAACGAATGTTGGCTCTGTTGTTGACCGCGAAGCGGCTACCCGTGTATCCGGTGGTGTTGACGTTGCAACACTGACCAATGTCACTGCCGGTGAGCAGCTGGGTGATCGTCAGACCACCACGGTCGAGGTCGCAGCAGAAGAGGTGGTCGCTGCTGAAGTGTCGAAGAAGCGTAGCCAGGAAGAATTGCGACTGGTGTTCGAAACCTACAATGTTCACTACGATCGTTTGTACCGCAGTGCGTTACGTAAGAACCCTACGCTTGAAGGCTCCGTGACGCTGGCGCTGACTATTCAGCCAGACGGAACCGTGTCAGCATGTAAAGCTGCGAAGAGTGAGATTAAAGACGATAGCCTTATCCGTCGTGTCGAATCTAAGTGTCGCCAGATGCAATTCGATAATCGTCCTGGGGTAGAGCTGACTCGGGTGGAGTACCCAATCCGCTTTAATCCGTAAAACAGGAAGCCCGGCTGAATCAGTCGGGCTTTTTGCTGTTCTGGAGCAGAGCTAAAACCTGTATTTAGCTGTCGGTTAGGTTTGAAAAACTAACCAGAGTATATTGTTCAGCAGTTTAAGCACTGCTCGAATTTGGAGTCGGTGACGTCGATATATCCCAGATAGTCACCGCACTGTTAATCGCTGATCTGCACCCTTGGGTCAGCCTAAAGGAGGAATAAAAGAAGATGAACGAACAGTTTTTCCAGGATCGCTATCCCGAAGGTTATCCAAAGCACGTTAATGTTAATCAGTACGGTTCTGTGACTGAAATCTTTGACGGTTTTGTTAAAAAATTTGCCGACAAGCCAGCGTTTACCTGTCTTGGCCAGACGCTGACTTATAGTGACCTGGAGCGTAAAAGTGCTGACTTCGCATCTTTCCTCCAGAATGAAACAACGTTGAAAGCAGGCGACCGTATCGCTGTTCAGCTGCCAAACGTTCTGCAATATCCAATCGTTGTATTTGGCGCCATGCGTGCGGGCATGATTGTGGTTAATACCAATCCGCTCTATACCGAACGTGAGATGGAACACCAGTTTAACGACTCAGGTGCTAAGGCCCTGGTTGTACTTGCCAATATGGGCGACAAGGCTGAAAAAGTTGTTCCTAAGACTGGCATCAAGCACGTCATCGTGACTCAGGTGGGTGATATGCACTGCCCACTGAAACGTACGCTGATCAATACCGTTCTGAAACATGTGAAAAAAGAAGTGCCGGATTTCAACATTGCCGGTGCTGTGCCTCTGCGTAAAGCGCTTAAGAAGGGTTCTTCGAAGAAATTTACCCCGGTTACGGCAACGGCTGACGACATTGCGGTTCTGCAATATACCGGTGGTACCACGGGTGTCGCAAAAGGCGCGATGCTGACTCATGGTAACCTGATGGCCAACATGGCCCAGTGTCACGGTGTATTCACTCAGATTCTGGATGAAGGCAAAGAAACCGCGATTTGTCCGCTGCCGCTGTATCACATCTATGCATTTACTGTGCATTGTATGGTTCTGCTGGAAACCGGTAACCACAGTGTTCTGATTCCGAACCCGCGTGATATTCCAGGCTTTATCAAAACACTGCAGAAGACAGACTTCAGTGCCTTTGTTGGCTTGAATACTCTGTTTGTTGCATTGTGCAATCAGGCGGATTTCCGGGCGCTGGATTTCAGCAGACTCAAACTTACCATCTCTGGTGGCATGGCGCTGACTAAAGCCGCCTTTGATGAGTGGAAAAACGTTACTGGCGTTGAAGTCGCTGAAGGTTACGGTATGACCGAGACTTCGCCTGTTGTGTCGTTCAACCCAGCAGGCCACATCAAGCAGGGTACCATCGGTATGCCAGTGGCAAATACGCTGTGTAAGGTCATTGACGAAGACGGGAATGAACTTCCCGTGGGCGAACCAGGGGAGCTGTGTGTGAAAGGCCCTCAGGTAATGAAAGGTTATTGGCAGCGCCCGGAAGCGACAGCAGAGACTATGACCGAAGATGGTTGGTTGAAGACCGGTGATATGGCTGTTATCAGTGAAGACGGTTACATGAAGATCGTTGATCGTAAGAAGGACATGATCATCGTTTCTGGCTTCAATGTGTACCCTAACGAAGTTGAAGACGTCGTGGTTGGTCATAAAGATGTCGTAGAAGTCGCTGCAATCGGCATTCCCGATGAGAAGAGCTCTGAGGCTGTTAAGGTGTTCGTTGTCCGTAGTAATCCAGCGCTGACGGAAAAGGATGTTATCGCATACGCCCGCGAAAATCTGACCGGTTATAAAGTGCCGAAGTTTGTTGAGTTCCGTGACGAGCTGCCGAAAACCAACGTAGGTAAGATTCTGCGTCGCGAACTGCGTGACGAAGAGCTGGCGAAGCACAAGTAAGCTATCAGGCTTCTCGTGTTACACTGAGCGCCCCGGTTATTCCGGGGCGTTTTTGTTTTATCCCGGAAGTCACATGATCCCTGAAGCTGAAAAAGCACTGCAACATTGTCTCCTTAGAGACCGCTTTCCACTCCGCGCCGCCCTTAAGCGCGCAGATAGTATGGCTGACGCTAAGCGAGTCTCAGAGCTTGCAACAATTCTCCAGCGCATTGAACGCAGCCAGGCGATAGTCGGCCAGCGCAGTCAGCCTCTGCCGGTTAAATATCCTGCGGGATTACCTGTCAGTGAAAGACGTGAAGAGATCCTTGCGCTGATCAAAGACCATCAGGTTGTGGTTATAGCCGGCGAAACGGGTTCGGGAAAAACGACCCAGCTGCCCAAAATGTGTATCGAGGCGGGGCTTGGCATCTACGGCCGGATTGGCCATACGCAGCCGCGACGCCTGGCTGCGCGAGCGGTTGCTCAAAGGATTGCGGATGAACTGCAAACTCCTCTTGGTGAGCAGGTAGGCTTTCAGGTCAGATTTACCGATCAGAGCAGCGATAAGACCCGGATCAAGGTAATGACCGACGGTATTCTGTTGGCTCAGACTCAGCGGGATCGCTTCCTGAATGAATACGATTGCATCATTATCGATGAGGCGCACGAACGAAGCCTGAATATCGACTTCCTTCTGGGGTATTTAAAGCAGCTATTACCGAAACGTCCGGACCTGAAGGTAATCATTACCTCAGCCACGATCGATGTTGAGCGGTTTTCTCAGCACTTCGATAACGCACCTGTCATCGAAGTGTCTGGCCGTACCTTCCCGGTTGAAGTCTTGTATCGACCACTGGTGCGTACAGATGCAGAGGAAGAAGACCGATCAATGTACGAGGGCGTTGCCGAAGCACTTTACGAATTAGTGCAGGTTGACCGACAGAAAGGGAGTCCGGGTGACACTCTGGTGTTTCTGCCGGGGGAGCGTGAGATTCGGGAGTGCGCAGATTACCTCCGTCATCAGAACCTGAAAGCGACGGATATTCTGCCGTTGTACGCTCGATTAAGTGCCGCTGATCAGCAGAAAATTTTCCGTCCACATGGCGGTCGTCGGGTGGTGCTGAGTACCAACGTCGCAGAAACCTCTCTTACTGTTCCGGGGATCCGCTACGTAATTGATGCGGGTGTGGCGCGTATCAGTCGTTATAGCTATCGGACGAAAGTTCAGCGCTTACCCGTAGAGCCAATATCTCAAGCCAGTGCGAACCAGCGTGCTGGCCGATGTGGGCGTATCGAGCCTGGTGTCTGTATCCGCCTTTACGAAGAACAGGACTTTAACAGCCGCCCGGAATTCACTGACCCGGAGATACGTCGCACCAATCTGGCGTCTGTTGTTCTGCAGATGCTGAACCTGAAGCTCGGGGATATTCGTCGCTTCCCATTTGTTGATCCGCCTGACGATCGCTTTGTAAAAGACGGTTATACCTTGCTGTCTGAACTGGGCGCGGTCGATGGTGATAGAAAAATCACTGACATTGGCCAGACGATGGCACGGTTGCCGGTGGACCCTCGTATTGGCCGGATGCTGATCGAGGCGGACCGGCGCAAGTGTACGGCTGAAATGATGATTATTGCGTCGGCGTTAACGGTGGCTGATCCACGTGAGCGCCCCCAGGAAAAACAACAGGCCGCTGCCGAAAAACATCGTCAATGGGCCGATGATGAATCCGATTTTGCGACTCTGATTAACCTCTGGAACGGTTTTGAAGAAGAACGTCAGCAGCAGACTCAGAACCAATTGCGAAAATGGTGTAAGAAAAACTACCTTTCTTACATGCGTATGCGTGAGTGGCGCGATAGTCATCGTCAGCTGCATATTCTGCTGCGCGATCTTAAAATTACGGTGAACGAGACAGCGTCTTCGTATGAGGCTTTGCACAAAGCCTTGCTGGCTGGAATGCTAAGTCACGTGGGTTTCCGTGCCGAAGGTAAAGAATTTAACGGTGCACGCAACCGTAAGTTTATTCTTGCGCCTAATAGTGCCGGGTATAAAAAGCCGCCTAAATGGATTATGGCTGCTGAACTTGTCGAAACCAGTAAACTGTTCGCCCGTATGGTTGCGCGAATAGAGCCTGAATGGCTTGAAGAGCTCGGTCACGATCTTCTTAAATACCAATATTTTGAGCCACACTGGCATATTAAACGGGGGCAGGTGGTCGCATTTCAGCAATCGTCTCTCTATGGCCTTGTGGTTAATCCACGCAAGCGTGTGGACTATTCCAAGACACATCGAGAGGAAGCTCGCGAAGTATTTATTACGGAAGCGTTAGTCGGTCAGAAGCTCGAGTCCGGTGTCGACTTCTACAAAAAGAATTGCGGTTTAATTGAGGCGGTAACCGAGTACGAAGAGAAATCCCGCCGGCGTGATCTTGTGATTGATGATCAGGCCCTGATTGATTTTTATGAAGCGGCGCTTCCTGAAGAGGCCATGTCGCGCCGTGATCTCGAAGTCTGGTTTAAACGTGCTGACAAAGAAGAAAAAGATCGCCTTTATCTGACGCGGGAGTTTCTGCTGTCAGATGCCGCCCGAGGCATTTCCTCAGTTGATTACCCCGCAGACATTGAAATTAATGGTGTTGCGTTTCCTTTAAGTTATACCTTCGCTCCGGGCAGTCGTGATGATGGTGTTACCTTATCGGTTCCTGCCCCAATGCTGGCGCAGATAAATGAACGACTGACCGAATGGCTGGTGCCAGGATTTATTCATAATAAAGTGGTGGCCATCATCAAAGGCTTACCAAAGCCTGTTCGTAAACAGTTTGTCCCTGTGCCTGATACCGCTGAGGCGTTTCTTAAATCGGCATCGCCAGACAATGGTGGTCTGTATATTCAACTGGCCGATTATCTGAATCGTACTTTGCGTCCTGCGCGGATCACACCTGAAGAACTTTCTGCGATTGAACTCGAAGATCATCTGAAAATGAATTTTCAGGTGATGGCAGGGAAACAGGTTCTTGCCGTTGGTCGCAATCTGGCTGAATTAAAAGACAATGTAGAGGTCGATACTGACACCGGTGAGACCATATTGCTCGATGATAGATTCGATGGACGCGAAGTAAATGGCTGGTCTTTCGGAACGCTGCCCGAGACAACGGAGGCTGAAGTCGCAGGTCTGCCCGTAAGAGCTTATCCGTGCCTGAAAGAAGAAAATGGCAGCGTCGTCCTCACGGTTGAGAATCAGCAGGAAAAAGCTGAGCAAAGCCATCGGCAAGGTGCTCTGGCGCTTTTGCGCCAACAGCTTGCGGGTCTGGATCGCGAGTTGCGCCAGGAAGTTCAGAAACAAATGAAGCCTCACTGGTTGCTGGCAAAAGGCATGGGCTCAGAGGCTGAGTTGCAGCGGGATCTGGTTGAAGCCTGTTACACCCATGTGCTTTTGCCGCTGGATCAGCCGCTGCCGAGAACTGAGGCTGAGTTTGATCAGCGCCTGGCGATGAGAAGTGAGCTCTTTCCACACCTTGAAGCCCTGGTCGCTCAGTTTATTGAATGGCTGAAGATCCGGCATCGCGTACTGAAAAGCCTTCGTGGTGCGGTGACTATGGATAAGGCGATGGCATTCAGCGATACCAAAGCGCACCTTGAGCGCCTGCTGCATTCAGGGTTTATGGCTGCAACCACTTGGGAACGACTCAAATCATTTACGCGTTATCTCAAGGGCATGGAATACCGTATTGAAAAGTTGCAGGGGAATCTGCCTCGGGACCGTGTTGCTATGACTGAGTTTGAGTCCTTGTATGCCCCCTGGGGTGAGGCGGTGAAGCGCGATGAACCGGAAAAACGTGCTGCGTTGGAGGAGTTCCGTTGGCTGTTGGAGGAGTGGCGTGTATCACTGTTTGCGCAGCCCCTGGGTACACAGGAGCCGGTGTCTCTTAAACGCCTCAACAAGCGTTGGCAGGAGATTGTTTCAGGAATTCAGTAATTCGGTGTAAGGAATCTCCGCAGGTCTTCGACTGTCTATATGCATGCGTATGTATTTGTCACTTGTAATCCGCGCTCACGCGGTTACCTTGAAACAACTGCATCGCAGTGACCTTAATCAGAGAAAAGGAAATACCGATGAAAGACTCTAAAAAGCTTATGACCACCATGCTGGGTACCGCATTCGTAACAGTAGTATCTGCCGGTGCTGTGAACGCTGCTGAGAACCCATTTGCTTCTGCTGAACTCAGCCAGGGCTACAAAGTCGCTGCACACCATGAAGGCAAATGTGGTGAAGGAAAGTGTGGTGCCAAAGGCGAATCTATGAAGGGTGACGCTGAAGGCAAGTGTGGCGAGAAAGCTGGCAAAGAAGGAAAGTGTGGCGCCAAGTCTGATGCTGAAGGCAAGTGTGGCGAGAAAGCAGACAAAGAAGGAAAGTGCGGTGCTAAGTCTGAAAAAGAAGGCAAGTGCGGCGAAGGTAAGTGTGGCGCAGGCAAGAGCTGAGTCAGCCTGATGTCTGTTATATCTGCAACCAGTGTTGGTCTCGGTTTACGCCGGGGTTTTATCAACGAACTCGAAGCAATGGCCGATCAGGGAGCAGGTCTCCCTGTGGATTTTTTCGAAATTGCTCCTGAAAACTGGATGCAGGTAGGGGGGCGACTCGGTAAACAGCTACGGCGGTTTACCGAGCGGTTTCCTTTCGCATGCCATGGGCTGTCTTTATCTGTTGGCAGTCCAGCACCACTCGATGAGGGCTTTGTCCGTAACGTAAAAGCCTTTCTGAATGAGCACAATATCTCTTTTTACAGTGAGCACTTAAGCTACTGCTCAGATGGTGGTCATCTGTACGACCTTATGCCTATTCCATTTACCGAAGAAGCGGTTCGTTATGTCAGTGAACGGATTCAGCGCATTCAGGATATTCTTGGTCGTAGGCTCATAATCGAGAATGTATCTGCGTACGCTGAACCCGGTAAAGAGATGCCTGAACCTGAGTTTGTCCGTGCGGTGGTCGAATCTGCTGATTGTGAACTACTGCTGGACGTAAATAACGTGTTTGTTAACTCGGTGAATCACGGTTACGACGCGGCAGAATATATCGCATCTATGCCGAGCGAGCGCATCCGATATTTTCATGTCGCCGGACACTACTCGCCGGCTCCTGAAGAGCCGGTGCAGCTATTAGTGGATACCCACGGCGCTGATGTAATCGACCCGGTTTGGGCACTTTTGCAGCAGGCCCTTGCTGTTCATGGTGAACGCCCTGTGCTGTTGGAACGCGATTTTAACTTTCCTGAACTCCCAGTGTTGTTTTCGGAAATTGAGAAAATTCGCCAGATTCAGCGTGAGGTGAGTTGTGTCTGATCTGATCGCACAAATGCATGGTTTTGCCGAGGACATTCGCACCGATGGTGGGGTGTCTTTTAGTCGAGCTCCTGGAATGGCGATTTACCGGGAGTTATTTTTCAATAATGTCTGCGGCTTTCTTGATGGAACTTTTCCGGTTTGCCGCGAGGTTATCGGGGAGGTTAAATGGAGAGAAATATGCAGGGGGTATTTTCGTGAACATTGCTCACAAAGTCCCTTGTTTCTGGAAATACCCGAAGAGTTATTAAACTGGTTGGTTGGCCAGGGCGAGCTATTAACGTCGGTCCCATTCATGGCTGAGCTGGCACATTATGAGTGGCTGGAGCTGGCGATTGATATCATGGATGTGGAGTTGCCGGATGCTGCTACGGATGATCGGGAAGGTGTAGTTGATCTACTGGCTAAACCCATCGAGGTGAATCCGGCACTTATTTCTGTTTGCTACAAATATCCTGTTCATAAATACTCAGCGGACGAGCCGGAACACTCCCCTGAAACCTCTGCGTTTATCGTTTATCGCGATGCAAACGACAAAGTTCGCTTTGTTAGCTGTACTCCGGTTTCAATCTTGTTGCTTGCCGAGTTGCAGGCAACGGGCGATGATCTGAATGGTAGGGACGTAATAACCAGGGTGCTGGATGCGCAGGGTATAACTGGTGATGCTGCCTTTCACGGAGCGGCAGATTTACTGAGCCAGTGGCATCAACAGGACATTCTGTTCTGTTCCGCTCTCTAGTCGCTGAGTGTCAGACGCTGTATTTACCGCTAATATCTGCCATTATAACGAGACCAAAATTAAGGATACTCTGGCGTGAAATTCCTCAAGTCGCTTCTGTTGGTTTCGTCCATCGCAGCTTCTGCTATCCAGCCTGCTAATTCAGCAGAAGAATACGATCCGTTCGAGAAAAGAAACCGTAAGATTTTTGATTTTAACGACTATCTTGATCGTACGTTTTTTGTACCTGTGGCCAAGGGCTATAACTACGTTACTCCTGTAGTTGTCGACCGTGGCATCACTAACATGTATGACAATGCGCTGGACCCTCTCACAACAGTCAATGATGTGGCGCAGCTGAAGTTTAAGCGCGCACTCACTGCAACTGGTCGTTTTATCGTTAATTCTACGGTCGGTTTTTTTGGCTTCTTTGATGTAGCTACTCACATAGGCCTTCCAAAACACCGGGAGGACTTTGGTCAGACGCTCGGTTACTGGGGGGTCGGTAATGGCCCGTATCTGATGCTTCCATTTTTCGGTCCGCGTACCTTGCGACATACCGTAGGCCACGGGGGTGATTACATGACAGGGTTGTCGTACACCTATTTCGGTGAGAACTTGGGCGAAGATGCCATGTTGTTCGGACTGAAGGCTCTGGACTTGCGTTCGGATCTGATCGATTCAGAAAAATTTATTACAGGTGATCGCTATCTGTTTATTCGCAGTGCCTATCTGCAGCATCGCGAATATGAGGTAAACGACGGTAAGACAGAGGATGAATTTGACGATGAATTTGGTATCTTCGACGAAGAGTTCTGATTACTGAACTGCAAGAATTAAAAAAGGCCCCGAAGGGCCTTTTTCATTGGGTGCTGGCTTAGTTTCGTGTTGAACGTTGAAGCTAATGAAGTGCCACGGCTTACGCGTTACGCGCCGGCAGAACATCTTTCAGTTTTTCACGCATCTTACGGATTGCATCTGCAGTTTCTTCCCAGCTGATACAGCCGTCGGTCACAGAAAGACCGTACTCCAGATCATCCAGGTTTGCCGGAATGTTCTGACGACCGTGTTTGATGTTGGACTCAACCATCAGGCCAATAATAGAGTTATTGCCTTCAAGAATCTGGTTGCTGACGTTGTCCATCACCAGAGGCTGCAGAGCAGGGTTCTTGTTTGAGTTCTCGTGTGAACAATCGATCATAATGTTCTGGGCGAGATCGGCTTTAGATAGCGCTTCTTCGGCAATCTTCACATTTACTGAGTCGTAGTTTGGCTTGCCGCCACCACCACGTAGAACAACGTGTGCGTATGGGTTGCCTTTGGTTTCTACGATCGATACCTTGCCTTCCTGATCAATACCCAGGAAACGGTGTGGGCTGGCCACCGACATCAGTGCGTTGGTCGCAACCGTCAGGCTGCCATCGGTACCGTTTTTGAAGCCTACTGCGGATGACAGACCTGACGCCATTTCGCGGTGAGTCTGGGACTCAGTTGTGCGAGCGCCGATTGCCGACCAGGCAATCAGATCCTGCACGTACTGTGGTGAAATAGGATCAAGTGCTTCGGTAGAAAGTGGCAGGCCAAGTTCAGCCAGATCAATCAACAGGCGACGGGCGATATGCAGGCCATCCTGGATTTTGAATGTGTCGTTCATGTATGGGTCATTGATAAGACCCTTCCAGCCAACAGTGGTACGCGGTTTTTCAAAGTAGACCCGCATTACCAGGCATATGGTGTCACTGACTTCTTCTGCAAGGTCGCGTAAACGTTGAGCGTAGTCTTTGGCAGCGTCTACATCATGGATAGAGCACGGACCAACAACGACAAAGATGCGGTGGTCTTTGCGGTCAAGGATGTCGCGTACTGCCTGGCGGCCTTTCTGGACGCTTGCAATGGCTGCATCTGTGATCGGCATCTCTGCTTTCAGTTCGTGCGGAGTGATCAGCGTGGAGATGGATTCAATATTAAGATCTTCAACGCGATTATCAGTCATATCTCTCATTCCTGTCGGATTTTGCTGTTCAGTAATCTGGGGTTCTGCTGCTTTATCAGTAAAAGCGGCGGGTTTGGGTGTAGACATGACGCCGCTGGGCCCGGTTGCTGCACGCAATGCGCCATTAGAAAGAGCCTCTATCTGGCGTTGGCGCCCGCTGGGTGGGGTGTCGCCCCATTGTGAAACGGCTGCGGCAGTGAGCGCCCATCCGTCGTTGGTACAGGCTTCGGCGATGGCTTTTTTGGTCCCGAAATGGGCAACTACATCTTTTGTCTTCATACCGATTAAGTTAAGTTAACTTTAGTATGAAGACAAGTTAAGCGTAAGGAGAGATTAAGTAAAGTTAATTTTTTAGCGGAGGCGGGCCTGAATGTCGCGGAAACGTTCAACTTTAGTGCGGTCGAAGAGTAGCGGCTCTGATGGGCCGGAGCTGTCGAGAAGACCTTCACGGGCGTAACGCTTAACGGTTACCGTTTTGATTTCGAGGAATTCGGCCACTTCTTCGATGGTCATTAATTGTTCTTGGGTCATTTGTACGTCCTCCTGTCGGTTTCAGAAAAGTTTAGACCGACAGGAGTTGGCTGCAGAAAGCTGCAGCCTGACACACCTGTCAGGACAGCAGGATGTAGCGTACGCCCATGATCATAAGAAGGGATGCAAGCAGCGGACGCAGGATGGAGTCCGGTACTCTTCGGCTGATCAGGCTGCCGACATGGATTGCAGGAATGGATCCAATCAGTAGGGCACCGAGCAGCATGAAATCAACATTACCTAATCCCAGGTGAATAAGGCCGGCGGCGAGGGTGAGTGGTACAGCGTGCGCTATGTCGGTGCCGACGATATTTGTGCTGCGTAACGCTGGGTACAGAATCATCAATATCGCGGTGCCAATTGCTCCCGCGCCCACCGAAGATAGTGTGACGAAAATACCTAGCAGAACCCCCATGGCTATGGTTGCAGCGGGGCGGAAAGCTGCAAGATTGCGTGCGTTGCGGCGTGCCGCGAAAGTCTGGATTCTTTTTCGCACAAGGATGACACAGGCTGTCAGTACGAGCATCGCACCGAGTGTACTCTTTAGGAGATCACCGTAATCCGCCGAAGTGTCAAAAAACATACTCAGAAGTGTGCCTGTGATTAACGCAGCAGGTATCGAACCAGCGGCGAGCAGCTTAACGAGACCCCAGCGTACGTGTCGCTGACGATGGTGGCTATATGCCCCGCTGGCTTTCGTTATCGATGCGTAAAGCAGGTCTGTTCCTACCGCAATATGGGCTGGGAAGCCGAAGGTCAGCAGGAGTGGAGTCATCAGTGCTCCGCCGCCAATGCCGGTGAGGCCAACGATGAATCCCACGCCTGCGCCAGCGGCGATATATAACAAAATGTCCATCTGATTCGTCTGTATCAGTACGAGTGGCTATAGTAGAAAGAACGCCAATGTAGTGGGCGTGGTCTATTCTGGAAAGGAATATTTGTTTATATTTTTATAACTAAAGATAAAGCAGGAGGGTGCTTATGAAGCTTCAGCAGTTGAGATACATCTGGGAAGTGGCTCATCACGATCTGAATGTATCCGCGACCGCCCAGGCTCTTTACACCTCGCAGCCCGGTATCAGTAAGCAGATTCGGTTGTTGGAGGATGAGCTGGGTGTGGAGATCTTTGCCCGCAGCGGTAAGCACCTGACCCGTATCACACCTGCAGGTGAGGCGGTTCTTAAAATTGCCGGAGACATATTGCGGAAGACCGAGAGTATCCGTCAGGTAGCTCAGGAGTTCAGTGACGAGCGCCGGGGGAGTCTCTCTGTTGCCACTACTCACACGCAGGCTCGCTATGCATTGCCTTCAGTTATTGAATCTTTCATGGGGCGTTATCCTGACGTGTCGCTACATATGCATCAGGGGACGCCGATGCAGATCGCAGAAATGGCTGCGGACGGAACAACCGATTTTGCGATCGCGACTGAGGCAATGGAGCACTTTGGCGATCTTATAATGATGCCATGTTATCGCTGGAACCGGAGTATTCTGGTTCCCCGCGAGCATCCTTTGGCCAGAACCCCAAAACCTACCCTCGATCAGGTTGCTGCGTATCCGTTGGTCACGTACGTGTTTGGTTTTACCGGTCGGTCAAAACTGGACGAGGCATTTCAGAGTCAGGGGCTCACTCCTAAGGTTGCATTTACAGCGGCAGACTCGGATGTGATTAAAACGTATGTCCGCCTTGGAATTGGTATTGGCATTGTTGCCAGCATGGCAATTGATCCAGCTGCAGACACTGACCTGGTGGCAATAGATGCAAGTCACCTGTTTGCCTCCAGTGTCACCAGTATTGGATTCCGCAAAGGTACGTTCCTGCGTGGATATATGTTTGATTTTATTTCTACGTTTGCACCGCATCTTTCCCGCGATCTTGTTGAAAAGGCTGCGCAGTGTGTGAATCGACAGGACGTGGCGGCTCTCTTTGATGGGGTGGCTTTACCGGTTCACTAGTAGATGTTAGTGAGTGAAAGACAAAAAAAACAGGGCGTAAGGCCCTGTTTTTGTCTTAGCTGCTTTGTCATTGGGTGACGCTGGAGTGCGTTGATCAGGCCTTGCTGATGAGATTCCCAGCGTGCAGGCCGCATTCTTTATGAGTAGCTTCTTCCCACCACCAACGGCCTTCGCGCTCATGCTGATTAGGTAGAACAGGGCGGGTGCAGGGTTCGCAGCCAATGCTGATGAAACCTTTGCTGTGAAGCTCGTTGTAAGGCACATCGAACATGCGGATGTATTCCCAAACCTGGGCTGACGTCCATTCAGCAAGTGGATTGTACTTGGTTAGTTCGCCAGAGCGTCCTTCAAATGCAGTGTCCAGCTCGCAGATGTTTACATTTGAACGTGTACCCGGGCTCTGATCGCGGCGCTGGCCGGTTATCCAGGCGTCAAGTGTGGCAAGCTTGTTGCGCAGAGGGTTGATTTTGCGAACTCCGCAGCATTCGCTGTGGCCGTCCTTGAAAAAGCTGAATAGGCCTTTTTCTTTTGTGAATGCTTGCAGTGCTTGCTGCTCGGGAGTACGCACATCGATCTTGATGCCGTAGTGCTCGCGTACCTTCTCTATAAACTGATAGGTCTCTGGGTGAAGTCTTCCTGTATCCAGAGTGAAAATATCAACATCTGGACGAATTTTTACGGCCATGTCGATCAGGACTATGTCTTCGGCACCGCTGAAAGAGACTGCAATGGAGTCATGAGTATCCAGTGCGTAACGGATAATGTCTTTTGGGCGTTTGCCGGCAAGTTCGGAGTTTTTGGTTTCTTGTGTCATGGTCTGGTCCGGTTGCTGAATCCAACTCTGATTTTCGCGAAGATTAACATGCTATTTGTTAGTACAAAAAAGACTGAAAGTTCATATTCTTATGACTGTTGGTTCCTAGTTATGCCTTGTAGATGTGGCTTGGGCGTTGTCGGGCGTTGAGTTTAGTTCGCTGAATGGCTAGAGTAGCGGCCTTTAATTGACCTGAAATGTATGGGGTGTCCATGGAAATCGCTTGCCTTGATCTTGAAGGTGTACTTGTTCCTGAAATCTGGATCGAGTTTGCAAACAAAACTGGTATTGAAGAGTTAAAAGCTACGACTCGGGATATTCCGGATTACGATGTGCTTATGAAGCAGCGCCTGGCGATTCTCGATCAGCATGGTTTCAAGCTGCAGGATATTCAGGATGTCATTGCCACTCTTAAGCCTTTAGAAGGGGCGCGTGAGTTTGTCGACTGGCTGCGCGAGCGTTTTCAGGTGATTATTCTGTCCGATACGTTTTATGAG
>JAYNJA010000001.1:42265-46057 GCA_038109705.1 Thalassolituus sp.
TTTTGTCACCGTCTTGTGACTGATGAAGATGGTCGTGTTGTTGATTACAAGCTTCGCCAGGCGGATCCTAAGCGCCAATCGATCCGTGCGCTGCAGACAATCTACTACCGTACGATTGCTGCCGGGGATTCATATAATGACACTACAATGCTTGCAGAGGCTGATGCCGGCATTCTGTTCCATGCGCCGCAGAATGTGATTGATGAGTTCCCGCAGTTCCCTGCGGTTCATACTTATGATGACCTGAAAAAGGAATTCATTAAAGCAAGTAATCGCGATCTGTCGTTGTAAGCTTTGCTATATCACAGTGGGGTGGACAGAATTTTGTCCACCTTGCTGTGAATCTCGTCAAATTCAGAATCGACCTCGCTGTCGATGACTATTCCGCCGCCTCCCCAGCAGGTTGCGCCATCCTTTTTAGCCTCAATTGTTCTTATCAGGATATTGAAGTCGCAGTTACCATTGTCGTCTATATAGCCAGCGGAGCCGCAATATGCGCCTCGGGGTTGCACCTCAAGTTCATCGATTATTTCCATGGCTCGTTTTTTGGGCGCGCCAGTGATGGATCCTCCGGGGAATGCAGCTGATAAGGCACTTACATTGCTGATGCCGGGGCGTAGTCTGGCTGTGATGGTGGAAACGAGATGATGCACATTTGCGTGTGATTCGAGTTCGAAGAGTTTCTCTACTCTAACGCTGTTTGGCTCAGCATAAATGCTAAGGTCGTTGCGCAGCAGATCTACGATCATCAGATTTTCGGCGCGGTTTTTGTCGCTTTGGGTAAGATTGTCAGCGTTCACCTTGTCCTGAGTTGGGTCGCTATCTCTCGGAGCTGTACCTTTAATGGGGCGGGTCTCAAGTTTGCCATTGGTGATTTTGAGTAGGCGCTCCGGTGAAACGCTGAAAATAGTGCGTTCGCTAGAGCGGATGACGCAGCCGTGACGAGGTTTGAATGTACTCATCAGGTTTGCCGGAGAGCAGTTCCGCAGGTCGTCTGTGCATGTGAATGGCATGGTCAGGTTGATCTGATAGCAATCGCCGGCTTTGAGGTAGTTTTTTACTTTGTCGAATGCTGTTTGATAGTCCGCTCTGGTCCAGGCCTGTTGCCAGGTTCTGCTTTTCAGGTCTGGGGTCTCTGTGTTTTCTGTGCATGCCTCTGAGTATTTCTGAAGAAGCTCCTCCGTAATTGGCTTAATGCTATGAATAAGGCAATAGTCCATTGTCGGATCAATCAGGATGGAGTGGGTATATCGGCGAAACTCCTTTCTCGCGAAAGCGGTGGCTGATTCTGGGTAGTCGATGACACCGATCCAGCCACTTATGAACCATGGATAGTCATGGTGGCTCGTTACATTTGTGGTCGGAAACTCACTGATGGTGTCTTCTGCGAAGCATGAAAGGGAGAATCGTGGACGAAATTGTTCGAAATCCGTCAATAAAGTGTAATGGTCATCATCGTTGGGTATAGCTAGCAGGCAGAAATCCTTCAGCTGAACCGGCGCATTTAGCAGCTTTTGGGGTTGTATGTTTAGTTTCCGAATGGACATTTCGGGTCAGTTCCTGCTGCTGATTCTTTAGCTAACTCTATGATTTAAAAGAGTTTGTTGTTTCTTCTTTACCTGAATTATACATGTGGCGGCCGTTTGTAACCATGTTCCGTAACATTGTGTGAAAAAAATAGTAGACAACTGGAAATCAACATCGTAGATTGTGTTCAGTCCTGTGTAGCGGGGCTTATAAAACTGCTCTGAGGTGTTGTAAGTCTCAGGGTGAATTAGCCAGTCCAAGGGTGACAACAAGAAGTTGGACCTGTAGGATGGCGAAACGGGTTAACTGAAAGGCCCGCTGTACTACTACATAAAAATAATCAGGAGTGTGCACAAATGAAATTCCTCAAGAAAGCTTCTCTGGCTGTATCTATCGCCGCTGTTTCTTTCGCTGCTAACGCTGAGCTGGTAGCAATGGACGAAGCGTCTATGGCTGCAGCAACTGGTCAGGCTGGTATCGATCTGGACGTTACTCTGACTGGTGCTAATGCAATCACTATCGGTGAAGTTGTATACACTGATACTGACTCTGACGGCTCTCTGGCTCTCATGAATATCGCTATCGGTACCGATGCTGGTTCTATCACTCTGAACCACACCATCGACATCGATTCTTCTGGTAATCTGCAGATTGCTCAGTCAGCTTACACTAGCGACCTGAAAATCTCTGTTGGTCAGATCGAAACTCGTGACAACACTGGTGCTGCTGCAGCAAACCTGATCAAGGGTACTTATGACGCTACTACTGGTGCTCTGGTTGAAGCTGGTCTGACTCTGACTATGGACGTTGCTCCATCTCAGACTACTATCGGTGCAAACGCTGATGGCGACACTCAGATCGCTATGCAGGGTGCGTTCAAGGTTACTGGTGGTAATGCTAACCTGCTGAATGGCGCAATCGGTGTTGGTTCTATCACCTTTACTGGTGATTACACTGCTACTGACGTAAACGGTGTTGTACTGGGTGAAAACCTGGTTCAGACTGATATCGTTATGACTGCTAACACTAGCGGTCTGGCTGTAACTGTTAACTCACTGCAGGGTACTCTGAACCTGGGTGATGTTTCTATGGGTGGCGCAATTGTTGGTGATATCGCTGTTAAAGATATCGCTCTGGCAGGTGCTAGCATCCTGATCTCTGGTCACTAAGTTCTGCTTAGTTTAAGAGATTGAAAAAAACCCGCTTCGGCGGGTTTTTTTGTTTTTGACTTCGGATTTTTTGGCGGGTTTTACAAAAAAAGCTTCAAAATCAGTGAATTAAGCTTGGTAGGTGGTGTTAGTTTCTGTAACATAGACAAGCGATACAAATATAATAAAAAAATAAAAAAGGGGGGGCTGCGGCCTAATATCGTGTTAGTCATTCTATTGGGATCCATTATTGGTTTCGCAATGGCGCATGAGCTAGCCATTGTGAACGACCGCGAGCAGGGCGATACGGTTGTCCGTGTTGCAGTTGGAGAAGACTACCAGGAAGATATGGTGGTCAATGTCGAGCCTCTCGCTGCTAAAAAATTCAAAAATGTTGTACGTCAGGCGTACGACTACTCCTGTGGCTCAGCTGCGCTTACTACTCTGCTTGATTATTATCTTGGTCGAAATTTCCAAGAGCGTCAGGTGATGGAAGGTCTGCTTCGTTTTGGTGAGACAGAACGTATTGTAGAGCGCCGTGGTTTTTCAATGCTCGACATGAAGCGTCTTGTGACTGCTTTAGGTCATCCGTCAGGAGGGTTCAAGGCGGAAGCATCCGACCTTGAAACTTTAGATCACCCAGCCATCGCGCCAATAGAATATGCGGGATTTAAACACTTTGTTGTTATCCGCACGGTGTACGATGGCCGGGTTTATGTTGCCGACCCGTCATTAGGCAATATTTCATTTACACTGCATCGCTTCCTGGAAATCTGGGATGATAATGTACTCTTTATAGTGTTTCCGAATGGCCATAAGCCGGCAAGTGGTCTGGAGCTGCACGAAGAGGATATGCGGTTCGTTTCTGACTACATCATTGCAGAGAACACATTTAAAGAATTTCCAATATTTCAGGTGCGTTCAGAGCATCAGCTGCAGAATGCTATTTATCAGTCATTCAATAACGCTCAGTATGAGTACGCGCTTAAAGTGGATGAAAACGGCAAAGCAGTTGTCAGTGATGAAGGTGCGTATACTTTCGAAAGTACAATTAAAACGGCAGAGGATGGTGGGGATCCGGATGAGTTCAATATTCTCGTGACAGACGAGTTTGTTG
>JAYNJA010000002.1:0-2214 GCA_038109705.1 Thalassolituus sp.
AAGTCCATCAGGTGAATAATGGAATTTGCTGGAATTTTCATGCGCTCACTGTCTTTCTTGGCCTTTTCGCCCTGAATAACACGTGCGCGACTACCACCCGGAATCTGTCGCAGAATATGCGCGGCTTCGGCTTCAAACGCCGATTCAACAATAATGCTGAAACGGGCACCACCGATATAACCCTCGATGGCGCTCTGCCATTCTGGGTCAGTGACTTCTACGTAGTCGGCGAGTACACGAGGCTCGGCCTGTGGGCATTCGCGCATAATGGCTTCCAGCGCCTGACGCACATAACCAGGATACGTCGCCTGACGTGCTTCGAGGCTGGAGATTTCATTCTGCTTCTGCGCCATGCGGTGCTGGGCTTGCTGCAGTTTCTGCTCACGACGGTCAGCAACACGGGCGATCTGGTCGCGTAGCGAAACACCACTACTTTCCAGTTCGGTATCGTGGAAGCGCTCGCGCCAGCTGTTCACAAGTGATTGCTGCTGACGGGCTTCATCAAGGTGGGCTTCCAGCGGCGACAGGTCGACCCAGTCTTTACCCAAGAGCTTACGGAAATCCACCGCGCCCTGATCTTTAATCGCCAGAACTTCACGTGCCTGCTCAGCAATACGCTTACTGCCCAGTGACGGAATTTCTGCTGCGACGTTGGTTTTCTGCAATGCACCGTATAACAGTTCGGTCGCTCGCAGTGACGCCTGCAGCATCTGATCCTGCTCTAACAGCGGAATCGCCTGCTGCTGCAGTTTTTTCTTACCGTCGTTCAGCGCCTGCTCTGCAGCATCTTTATCCTGCAGGGCATCAATACCCTGTCGGCGGGCTTCCATGGTAATCAGCTGCTCGCGCACCTGCTTACGACGGTCCTGAGCGACGTCACGTTCTTTCTGAGTTTTATTCAGCGATTCGCGAATCTGCTGCTGAATTTCTTTCGCATTCAGGTAGTTTTTCTGATCATTCAGATAACGGCTGCGAGCGGCGGTATATTCCAGTACGTTGTAGTCGATCCACTGGTCGATGTAGCGCCCTGCTGAATCGCGGGTACCGCTCAGCATTTCGATGGTTTCTGCCAGGCGGTTGGCATCGGATTCCATCGCGTAAATGGTTTTCATCAGATCCGATACGCTGCGGATCGCATCACCCATGTCTTTGGGTTCAAGAATTTCGTTCGCGACAAAGCCGTTAATACTTTTCACCGGCTTGTACGCCATAAAGCGCGAGAATGTGCGCGCAGCGTTCATGGCTTCGCGCTCTGGTACCGCGTCATTACGACCACGCAGAGCACCGTACAAACGACGCAGGTATTGCTTTTTGGTGTCGTATTTTTCGATGTTATTCGGGTTCACACGACGTGCCAGACTCTTGGTCAGTTTACCCAGAGTAATGACTTCCTGCTGACCTTCTCCGACGTCGGCAAGAAAATCGTTCTGGGTCAGTTCTTCACCAGCAACGATAAAAAACTGGATATCATTCTGACGCGCTACAGGCTGGGAGCCTGCACGATCTACGGTCGCGCTGACACCAATAATAGCGGTAAAAGGTTCGCCGCTTTCCCCCTGCGTTGGATGAAAAACCGCACCCAAATAACCCACTGCACCGTTCGGACGTGCGTAGCTGCCATCGTCACAACCCAGTACATATGACGCCAGTGTACGCACGTTTTTACCACGCCCACGCTGGGTCGCTTCGTCCTGACCTGGGTTGTAGTGAAAGAGCGTATCGTGCGCTGCGGTCATGATGGTCTGAATGGCGTCGGCTGCGGTCGTTTTACCTGAGCCGTTACCACCAGAGAGCAGATTAATCGGGCCGAACTCAAATTCAGTCGCCGGAATGTTGCCCCAGTTAATGTAGATAAATTTCTTCAGGAACATGGTGTCTTATTCTCCGAACAGGCTGAGTGGTTGCTTGGTGTCAGACTCTGCCTGATCTTCATTTGTACTTTCTTCAGCGCTTTCTTGTTCTGCGCTTTCTTGTTCCGCTCGTTCTTCGTCTGCGCTTTCGTCAACAGGCTCATCTGCTGCGATCTCTTCGGCGGACTCTTCAACAGGCTCATCAACAGCAGCGTCGGCCTCTGATTCCGACGCTGTTTCAACGTCGGTTTCAGTTTCAGATGATTCTTCGCTGGTTTCTGCTACTGCTGAGGTTTCTTCAGTATCTTCATATTCAGTTGTTGATGCTGTACCTGTATTTACTGAGTCTGTGTCGTTAGTCGTT
>JAYNJA010000002.1:2224-18400 GCA_038109705.1 Thalassolituus sp.
TCACCAGCCTCTTCCTCAACAGATGATGATTCTGATTCTTCAACGGTTTCAGACGATTCGCCGGTTACAGAAACCTCGCCGTCGTCGTCTGCTTCGTCTTCGGCCATCAGCTCACTCAGAACTTCATCGCTGACGTAGCTCATAATCATCGGGCGGATACGTAACCAGACGTCGCCATCTTCCACGCTGTCTTCGTTCTGGAGTTGAATCAGACGCATCTGACGCAGTTTACGGAACAGCGATTTACGCTCGGTCAGGTTCTCCGGCAGGCTGCGCTTCAACAGATTTTTCATCGCGATGGTCAGGCCTTCAAATGAGACCATGACACAACCCTGCTCATCGACGGCACCTTCACGAAGTGCTTTGTCGTATTGGGCACGCAGCACCAGAATCAACGCCACCTCACTCTGTGTCAGGCGCTGACGGAACGACGAGCTACCGGCGTTCTGCTGATCTTCTTCCATGCCCGGTACCTGAGCACCCGGTGGATATAAACGCACAAACTGAAAACGACGATCGTGCTGTACGCGAATGCCCAGTACGACAAGGTATTCGTTTACCAGGTCTTCGAGGCGGACGAAGCGATCGTAAAGAGTCTGTTCAACCTGAGATTCGTCACGACAGATCACACCGTAGTCCAGCAAGCGCACCAGAAGCTCTGAGTAGTCTTTCTGACTCAGGCCTTCTTTTTCCAGTTGTCTTTCGATTTCATGCAACATAATTAAATTCTTTTTTTCAGGATTGCTTCTGAACTAATTCGAAGGTGAAGTGATCTTTTTTGATGAAGTAACCTTCGCCTGTTTCTTCACGCGGGTTTTCATCGTAATCAACGCGGAATTCAAACTCAGACGACAGACCATCAGCTGACCCAAGACCAATCGCATGAGCTACCGCAAGGAAGTCCTGCGCGGTTTCGATCGGGATATCACGGGTAGAAATTTTCTTACCCGAGCTGAGCTTGTTCGCCATAAAGCCACGCAGTGCCTGCTGATTTACCAGGAAGGCCTGGTCAAGTACCTGCTGCACATAAATCTCACGACGGGCATTCACATCAAAGTCGCCTTTACCATCATCCAGCGCGGATTCGATCTTCTGGCGTGAGCGTGGCGCGTGCATACGTACCTGTGCCGGGTCAGTCAGGCGAATCTGTGGCACTTCCATCAGTTCGCCAGCGCGGGTCAGTGCCGCGGCCTGCTCTTCCTCTGGCATTTCAGCCAGGCGACGACAAACACTAAGTACATCGTTGTGCTGCTGCGACGCCAGATAGCTCATCTGGCGGATGATAATGTCGGCCCGTTTGGTGAAGCTCTGCAGTGCGCGGCGCAGTGCTGGCAGCATGATGTCTGAGGCATTACGCAAGCGCAGCTCGACGCCATCGAGAATATTCCAGAGGACAGAGCTGCCCTCTTTGGCCAGTTCTGGCAGTAGCTCACGCAGACGCTTCTCTGCGCGGGCTTTGAATTCCACATCGCGTTTGCGGATCTGTTCAATAAGGCCCTGAATCTGGTCGCGATGCTTTTCTACGTTATCGGCAGATAAACGCACGGACAGATCCGGCTGGAAGCGGTTTTCCATGAAGTCGAAGAAGGCTTCACTGGCGCGCTCGATCAACTGCTGGTCTTCCATTTCACGTACAAGATCACGCTTACGCTCTTCCAGCTCAGCGATTACATCGGTGAAGTCGCTGATGATGCGCTCGGAGTACTCGTAAGCATCAAGCAGATCGTAGATGTCACCACGCTCAAGGAAAGACTCAAGAGAGTTGCGGGTATTACGGGTGTTACGGTGACGGGTACGCGCCATAGCGCGGCTGTCATCAATGAAGGGTTCGGTAAACTGGCGTCCGTAACGGGTAAAGGCAAACGTGCTCTGCATATTCGCCTCGTCTACCTGCTTCTCAAGCCAGCCGAACTCAATCAGTTGATTCAGCACCCAACCGGCATGCTCACGAGTTGTGCGGAAACGGGTCTCACTGGACTCGTCATCACTGTCGTTGTCGTCCGCCAGAACTGGCGCTCTGACCAGTGCTTCCTGAAACACTTCGATGACAGTGTCACGCTGAATGGCCTGACCGTAATCAGCACTGCTGGAGCTGTATAGCCGCTGGTAGAGCTCTTTCAGACATTCCATCACCTGTGCCCGGTACTTACCGGTCAGCGGGCGGAAAAACTGGCTCCGTTCCTGTTCAAAAAACATACAAATTCTTGTTATTTCAGCGCGATCGAAACGCAGTAGATTACTGAAAGCAGAGCCCCTTGGCCAGCGTCATGAGACACCCATCACAATGACGCCTATGCCCACTGCACCCTATATGCTTTTGTGGGTATACTGGCCCGATTGAACGACATAAGTTCCCCCTTCGCAGCTTCAGGATACGGAATGCCTACTGCCCCAACAATCAGCCTGCTCAAGCAACTCAACCTACTGCTGTTATTGCTCATTCTACCTATGGTCAGTGTTGCCAGCGACGCCATCAACCTTTCTGAAGCTAAGGCACACCAGACCGGTCCCCACTGGCGTTATGTCGAAGCCCCGATCCTTTCACCGGATGAGGTTGAGAGCTATTTCAACACATTGCTTCAACAGCACTCTGCCTGGCAGACAAGCCAGTCTGAGGACATCAACTTTGGTTTTAAGCAACATGGCTACTGGCTGACACTATCGATAACGGCAGCAACCGACCTGCAATGGATGCTCTGGAATCACTATTCACTTATCGACCTGGCAGTGCTCTACCAATGCCCCGCCGGCGCCCGTCAGGCTGAACTTTGCACTATAGTCCGCGGCGGAGACCGGATTCCATTCTCTGAGCGGATTATCGACCACCCCAATCTGATACTGCCCTTGCAGGTACCGCCCGGGGATACGACGTCGGAACGTAGCTACGACCTGTATCTCTACGTTGCCACCGAGGGCACTTATCAACTGCCAATCGAAATTCTTGATCTGAAAACCCTTAACCAGAAGCTGATGAATAACAACCTGATACGCGGAGCATACTTTGCAGTCATGCTGGCTATGGGTCTTTACAATCTGGTGCTCTTTTTTACCGTCAGGGACAAGATTTACCTCTATTACAGCGGCTTCGTTGTCAGCTTCCTCTTCTTTCACCTTAACTTTGAAGGCTCAGCCTACGGATATTTCTGGCCGGATCAGCCGGACTGGAATGGCGTGATGATGCCGCTATCATTCGCCATCACTCAGTTCTTCTTCAGTATTTTTCTGCCTAACTTTCTGGATCTGAAGAAGTACGCACCAGCAGCGGCAACGGTATATCGCATATATACTCCCGTCACAGTGCTATTTATGGTGCTGTCGTTTGTCGCCCCTTATCAATACGCCACGTCGGTACAGAATCTCACCAACGCACTTCTGGCGGTGTATACCCTGATCGTGGCGATTCGTGTGTGGCGTCTTGGCCACGAACCCGCTCGTCTGTTTACCTTTGCCTGGATCGCTTTTATCTTCGGCGTTGTCTCCGGCAACGCCAGTACTCTCGGTATTCTTCCGGGAAATTCGCTGATTCTTCATGGCTATCAACTTGGGTCCGTGTTCGATGTGGTACTGATATCGCTGGCGATGGGTACCCGTATTAATCAGCTTACTGCCGAGCGATCTGACAGCCAGCGCAGACTTAGTGAGTCGCAGGCACAGGCGATCAGTTATCTGAAGCAGTACGAGGATCTTTACAAGAACTCCATCGCTGGTCGTTTCCAACTAAACAGCAAAGGGGTCATTACAGGCTGTAATCCAGCCCTGGCTCGCATTCTCGGTTTTCCTGATGAAGAGGCGCTACTGGAAAGCGATGCTCATTTCGATCAGTTTATTGAATCGCCAGACGCGTCCGTCGAACTGTGGGAGTTACTTGAGCAGGAACGTCAGATTCAGAGTTATGAACTTACCCTGATGCCGCGCAGAGGACAGCCAGTTCAGGCTATCCTGACCATGCGCAGGGAACCTTCTGAGAATGGTGTTACCTGGATCGGCTCCCTACTGGACATCACCGAAAAGTATCAACGTGAACAGGAAGTCCGCCGGCTGGAAACGAGTCGGGACCTATCATTGAGCCAGCTGGTGATGGGCATATCCCACGAGATGAACACACCACTGGGTAACATCCGCTTAGCTAACAGTCACCTGCAGGCACGACTGAACGAGAACAAAGACTCGATGACAGAGGGAGCGGCCAACGACAGCGCGGTTAATTTTGATATCGACTTCATAGAGGCAACCTCCCACGTCACCGAAAATATCGAACGGTTGGCAACACTGAATGATCTGATGCAATCTTCGTTAGGCGAGACACGGGATTACCGGCCAGAGAGCATCTATATAAAACACTGGCTTCGGGACTGGAAACAACGAGCGGACGAGCGTCTGGAAGAAGTAGACATTGAAGTCATCAGTTCACCCGACAGTAGCCTCTGGCATGGATTCGCTGAAGTACTGGACGATATTCTCATGCAGCTGGTCGATAACTCGGTATTCCATAATCCCGAACAGGCCGAACGAGGCGAGCTATACATACGGGTATCCGCAGCGTTAACCGATGGTGTTTTGAATCTGCAGTATCAGGACAACGGCAAAGGGGTATCTGTTGACGACCGCGAACGGATATTTCTGCCGTTCTTTACCACCAGACGCTCATTGGCCAAGAAGAAAGGTTTAGGCCTGTATCAGGTTCAGAATCACGTATCGAGGCTTATGAAAGGTAAAATCGAATGGCCATCTGTGCAGCGAGGGTTTGCACTGACGTTTTTATTACCGGACTTGCTGGCGACTCGTAATGAGCCGCCGCACAAGTAAGGGCATTATGATGTAATGCCCTGACATCGCATCAGATGCTGGCTGCCAGTTCGCTCGCCAGCTTAATGCAGCGCTTGGCATCCAGCTCACCAGCGAATTCTGCGCCACCAACGAGGTGAGTACGGAACGCTGTGTTTTCTTTCAATGCTTCGTATACCGCATTCACGGACACCTGACCGGCACAGACAACCACGTTATCGACATCAAGAACGCGCTGTTCTGAGGTTTCACCTTTGGTAACTGTGATGTGCAGACCTTTGTCATCAACGCTGTCATAGCTGACGCCACCGATCATCTCGACGTGCTTCATTTTCAGCACAGCGCGATGCACCCAGCCAGTCGTTTTGTTCAGACCTTTGCCATGAGCAGAAGTCTTACGCTGCAGCAGGTAGAGCTTACGTGGAGATGGCTCCATGTCGCCTTTAACCAGACCACCACGTTCGGTGTTGCTGATATCCACACCCCACTCTTTCATCCAGGCATCTTTATTCAGCGTGGTTGATTCGCCTTCATGCGCCAGGAATTCACCCACGTCAAAGCCGATACCGCCAGCACCCATGATGGCAACTTTTGGTCCGAGGCTGAGTTTCTTAGAAAGCAGTTCCTGATAGCTAACGACCTTATCGCTATCAATACCTGGAATCTGAGGAATACGCGGCTCGACACCCGTCGCCACGATAACATCATCAAAACCACCGGCTTTCAGGTCATCGGCACTGACCAGAGTATTCAACTTCAGATCGATGTTTAACTTGTCGATCATGGTGGTGAAGTAACGGATCGTCTCTTTAAATTCCTCTTTACCCGGAATCTCAGAGGCGTAGTTAAACTGACCGCCGATCTCGCCACGACCTTCAAACAGAGTCACTTTGTGACCACGCTCTGCTGCCACGGTAGCCGCTGCCAGACCCGCAGGGCCAGCACCCACCACAGCCACTTTACGCGGACTGTTGGTCTTAACATAAATGAGTTTGGTTTCATGACAGGCACGCGGGTTAACCAGACAGCTGGCGCGCTTGTTCTCGAACGTATGATCCAGACAGGCCTGGTTACACGCGATACAGGTATTGATCTCATCGGTACGTCCTTCTGCCGCCTTCTTAACCCAGAACGGATCAGCCAGCAATGGACGAGCCATAGAGACCATATCGGCCTTACCAGAAGCAATAATATCTTCAGCAACGTCTGGCATGTTGATGCGGTTTGATGCTACTACCGGGATCTTCACTGCTGCTTTTACCTGTGCAGTCGCGTCAACAAACGCAGCACGCGGTACTGAGGTAACGATGGTCGGAACACGCGCTTCGTGCCAGCCAATACCGGTGTTGATCAGCGTCACGCCGGCTTCTTCCAGTGCTTTGGCCAGAATAATCACTTCTTCCATGGTTGAAGCATCTTCAACCAGATCCAGCATAGACAGGCGGAACATAATGATGAAATCTGGGCCAACTTCTTTACGCACTGCTTTTACGACTTCCAGCGGGAAGCGCATACGGTTTTCGTACGAACCACCAAACTCGTCAGTACGCTTGTTCGTGCGGGCATTAAGCATCTGGGTGATGAAGTAACCTTCAGAGCCCATAATCTCGATACCATCATATTCCGCCTTCTTCGCCAGCTTGGCTGCGCGGGCGTAGTGACCGATGGTTTTATAAATCTGTTTGGTTGTCAGCTCACGCGGTTTGAACGGCGTGATCGGTGATTTAATCGCACTTGGCGCAACGTTAAACGGCGTATAGCCATAACGACCGGCATGCAGCACCTGCAGAAGAATTTTGCTGCCGTTCTCATGGACGGCAGAGGTAACTTTCTTATGGAACGGTACCTGCCAGCTGGAAATCAGCTTAGAGCCAAAAGGTAACAGGTCGCCCGAACGGTTAGGTGAAAAGCCACCAGTGACCAGCAGGCCAACGCCTCCGCGGGCACGCTCTGCAAAGTATTCCGCCAGCTCATTGAAGTGCCATGGGCGGTCTTCCAGACCGGTGTGCATCGACCCCATCATTACGCGGTTTTTTAATGTAGTGAAGCCGAGGTCAAGCGGCGCAAGCATCTGTGGGTACTGGCTCATATTATTCTCTCTAATCAACGGCAGGTTCATCCTGACAGGCCTTCAGTGTAGCGACTGCCGCATCAAAATAAATGATCAATAGTTACATATCAAATACCAAATAATACATTGGTGATTTATTTAATCCTTCTGGGCAATAGTTAGAGCGTATCCGGCCTGATCCATCCACATTCCCGGGTTCCACAAACAAAAAAGCCCGGTCATGAGCAACTCAACCGGGCCTTTGCAGCTACATATTCTTGCGCTATCAGTCGTCTGAAATTTCAATTACAGGCATCTTCTGGCCGACATCCGACAGAGCCAGAGTAACCGCCAGACGGCGCGAAGCGTGGCGATACATCATGGATACCTCAGAGCAATCGTCCGCAGCAACTACAGGTGTACCCGCATCACTCTGCTCACGAATGTATTTTGACAGCGGCAGAGATCCGAGAACTTTGGTGTTGTAACGCTCAGCCAGCGTATCAGCACCGTCCTGACCAAAGATATGTTCAGCATGACCGCAGTTTGAGCAGATGTGCATACTCATATTTTCAATCAGGCCCAGGACCGGGATGTTCACTTTATTGAACATCTCTATGCCTTTCTTCGCATCAGCCAGAGCAATGTCCTGTGGAGTCGTCACCACAACCGCGCCACTGACCGGGAACTTCTGACTCAGCGTTAGCTGAATATCACCGGTACCCGGTGGCATGTCGATCAATAGGTAATCAAGCTCGCCCCACTGGGTCTGAGTCAGGATCTGCATCAGTGCGCCCGACACCATAGGGCCGCGCCACACCATAGGCGTGCTTTCTGTCACCAGATACGCCATCGACATCGACTTGATGCCATGGGCTTCAATCGGCACAAACCACTTGCCATCGATGGTATCCGGGCGGGTGCCATCTTCAATTCCCAACATAATGCCCTGACTCGGGCCGTAGATATCGGCATCAAGCAGGCCGACTTTGGCACCGTCTTTGGCTATTGCAATCGCCAGGTTTACGCTAGTCGTCGACTTGCCCACACCACCTTTACCAGAGGCAACGGCGATAATGTTTTTGACATTGGCAATCGCTTCGAGTGAGTTCTGAGACTTATGCTCAGTTACTTCCCAGGTCACGTTGACCTTAGCCGAGGTACAACCGTCAATGTTCTCCAGAGCGATCTGCAACATCTGAGCGATACCATCTTTGAGGTACTCAGACGGGTAATCGAGATGAATATCGACTTCAATCGCACCGCCATCAACGCGGATGTCACGGGCGCAGCCGGCCGAGATAAGATCAGATTCAAGGTAAGGATCGGTGTAACCGCTAAGGGCGGCTTCGATCGCAGCATGCGTTAGTACAGACACAACAGCTCCAGATACCGGAAAGTTAAAACCGGAGCCGATTGTACGCGTAAGCCGCGATGAAGTCAGTCAGGCCTGAGCAACTGCACGAGCTGCTCCGGGAACAGTTAAGTCCGTTAAGAAGACGAATCAGTGAATAACACCAAAGCGCGGGTTCCGGATGCTCGTTCGATTGTCAAAGTCCCGTTCAATAAAACGCCCGGCAAAGTACACATCGTCCGCATCACTCATAAAGACATCATCGACCAGGTATCCGTTTGTCGAGCCACGCAAAGGTAAGTAACCGTGCCAATACCAGTGCACTTTGTTGATATCGCGATTCTCATGAAATGGGTACAGCGCGTATAGCGACATATCAGAGTTGAGAATCAGAACGTCTGACGCGTAGGTAACATCATTCAGCGCATCCCATGGGGTATCTGCGCCAGTACTATCCCGCTCACTGCTGATGACAACACCCAGTCGGCCATTAACCAGTTGCCGCATATTAGTGACTTTACCGGGGAAGTTATCGGCCCTTGCAGGTAGGCGGTATTCCTGCAGGACATTGTCATTGTCGTCACGATGTTGAATGACGAGAACCAGGCTGTCGAATTGATCGCCAGCGACCTCACCATAGATATGGTTATTGTCAGCAACCAGACTGACAGCGAAATTACACGCCAGTTTATTACGCGAAGTAATTCCGTCATCGTTGTATTTGAGAAGTGTTCCAACGCAGCCGTTGGCATCGGCGACCGTATCAATAAACACGCCATCCGGGGTGATTTCAAAGCCATTACGAGACGGGACATCTGAAACAAAATCAATCGGCGCATGCCAGAGCGCATCAGGTTTACCGGTCTCGTAAACACTGAGGTAAGCGGAGGTATAAACACCGTAGGCTGCTGAATCAAAAACAAAGTAAAGGCGGAAATGTTTGTCGCCATGATACTCACTATAAAGGCGATAGCTATATCCTTCTGGCAGCGGCGGTGGATTGTAAATAACCTCACCGATACCGGAGTATCCAGTTGTATCAGCAGGTGCTACAAGGCTTTCAGAGATCGCCCAACCGAGTTCTGACTCGTTGCTGGTGTAATACGCAATGCCATATTTATCAATCGGGTCTATTCGGTACCGTTGAGCAATTTCAATCCCATAGACACTGATATCACGATTGAAGGTCATCTGAGTCCCGTCGGAAACCCTGTGAAAAATGGCGTTGGCAGTCTGAAAAACACCCTCAGAGTTTATTCCCAACGACGTATAAGATATCGCCTCATCTGGTGTACCAAGATACAACAGCTTAAGTGCCGTGGAACTGTTCACAGGCCTGTCAAACGCCAAGGATAAATCAAACTCACCAGAATGATTCAGGCGCTGGACGGAATACCACGGGTTTTCGTTCGTAGTATCTTCAGAACTGATAAAATAGGTTCCCGTTGTTGGGCTGAATTTCTCTTCCGTAAGCCAGCCATACTGATACCAGCGGATCATGCCACCATTGGTATCGACGTCATAGTCGTCTTCGGTGGTGCCGCCACAACCAGCGATCATAGTTGATACTGCAGCGGCGACCACGATGTGGAAAACTGAGTTTTTCATAAATATTCCCTTATCAGTGAACAACACCAAAACGTTCCTGAAGACTGGAGCGACCAAGTTCGAAATCTCTGACAACAAACTTACCGTAGAAGTAGACATCGCCAGCGGTACTCATGTGTACATCAAAGATGTCGTATCCATTCGTCGAGCCTTTCATCGTGATGGTCGGCGAGTCCAGTATGCTCCAGGGGTCGCGGGTTATATGGCGGTATTCGTGGAACGGGAAATACGCATATAGCGACATATCCGGATTGAGCACCCAGATATCAGAAGCATATGTGCGGTCCCAATCAGCATTCCAAGGAGTATCAGAACCGGTGCTATCACGTATATGTCGGGTAACAATCGCCACATAACCGTTATCCAGGCGTTTGAAGTTAAAAATATCCCATGTAAACCCCTCGCCACGAGGAGTCAGGTAAAACTCATTAAGCACGGTATCACTGATATTGCGATGCTGAATCAGTGTCTTTTGATCGAGTGAAGTTCCGGTTGGCTCACGATTGAAAGCGGTACCATAGAGATCAAGTTCATCAGTAATAACTTCAACACTGAGATTACAGGCAACTTTCTGCCGGCCCGTTAATCCTGTCGCGCTGTAATTAAATAAGGTCCCGGTACAGCCATTTTCGTCAGTCTGGGTCGACAGATAAATCCGGTCATCGGTCACTTTCAGAATGCCCCGTCGAGAGCGATCAGACACAACGTCGATGGATGAATGCCAGATAGCATCCGGATTACCAATGTCGTAAACGCTCAGGTAGGCCTCACTGTACTGACGATACTCATCGGTTTTATAAAAATAGTAGAGACGGAATTCTTTGTTTTTGTAGGTAAAGCCATCATCGGTATACGAGTATCCTGCCGGCATTGGCGGAGGATTATAAGTAAAAGTCGGCTCAGTCAGAGGGACGGTATCAGCGGGTACGACGGCATCTGCAGAAATGGCCCAGCCGCCGTCGATATTGGTGTAATACATTACCCCTTCTTTATTGACGGCTTCGAAGGAATAAGGCACTCCTGTGGCTATCTGGTACGCACTGATATCACGACTGAACTCAAAACCCGATCTGTCGGCAACACGATACCGGTACGCATAGGCGCTTTCGAAAATACCTTCGTTTCTTCCTGACATCATCGAAATAGACACCGACTCCTCTTCGGTACCCGTATACCTAAGCGCAATACTAGTAAGGTCAATATCATCAATGTAGAGCCTGTGCGACAGGTCGACATCGCCATCGTGATTAATTCGTGTGATCAGATAACCCGTTGGTTCGTCATCCAGAAAACCCTGACGATCAACCAGATAAGTACCATTAGCCGGACTGAAAAATTCATCCGGTAGCCTGTCTTCATAAAACCAACGGATCATGCCGCCATTGGTATCAACGTCGTAGTCGTCTTCGGTGGTGCCACCGCAACCCGTGAGGAAAATAGAAGTCGCAGCAGAAACTGCCGCCCATAAAAGGGAGGTACGCATGGCTCGTCCTTGATCAATGTACAGTTACCTCGTATCTAATCGGCCCTAATAAGGACCGACAAGACACAGGTTGCGCCAATAACCATACTGATCAAAAGGATAGGATTAAGCGTGCTCAGGAATACGTGGCACTGCTGCCAGCAGGTGCTGGGTGTACTCGTGCTGTGGCGCTGACATCAGCGCTTCGGTGTTACCCTGTTCAACGATCACGCCATTGCGCATTACTGCAACACGATGCGCCAGATGAGGAATAATGGACAAATCGTGCGTAATAAATAAATACGACAGTCCCATTTCTTCCTGCAGCTCCTGAAGCAGAGCCAGAACCTGGCCCCTTATCGACACGTCCAATGCACTGGTAGGTTCGTCACAGATAATCAGCTCTGGCTCTACCGCGATAGCACGCGCAATGGCGATACGCTGGCGCTGACCGCCAGAGAATTCATGCGGGAAGCGATCCAGATGCGCGGCCTCAAGCCCTACCCGTTCCAGCAAGGCTTTGATACGACGTTCGCGCTCGTCAGCACTGGCTACAATACCTAAACTGACCATGCCCTCTTCAATAATCTGGCGTACTGTCATACGCGGATTCATAGAAGAGAATGGGTCCTGGAAAATGACCTGAATACGTTTGCGATACGGCGTAAAACCGGACTGCGACATAGTATCGATGCGCTGGCCGTCAAACCAGATTTCACCACCGGCGGTATTTTCTAAGCGCAGAATTGCACGCCCTGCCGTACTTTTTCCTGAGCCGGACTCGCCCACTAAGGCCAGCGTTTCGCCCTTTCCGATCGTCAGACTGATGCCATCGACTGCTTTGGTGTAACCAGCAATTCGCTGGAGAATTCCTTTGCGCTGTTCAAACCAGACTTTAACGTCTTTCAGTTCAAGCAAAGGCGTATGCTCTGCGGCCTTCAGGTAATCATCTGGCTGAGGCAGCGAGTGAATTAATTGCATGCTGTATTCATGCTTTGGCGCACGGAAAAATTCATTCCGCTCAGCCTGTTCAAGAATATGACCGTGACGCATAACCGCAATCCGGTCTGCCATTTCGGCAACCACACCCATATCGTGGGTAATCAAAAGAATGCCAAGCTGACGGGTTTTGCGCAGCTCGTTCATCAGATCGAGAATCTGTTTTTGTATCGTGACATCCAACGCGGTAGTTGGTTCGTCAGCAATCAACAGATCCGGCTCACAAGCAAGGGCCATCGCAATCATAACGCGCTGTTTCTGGCCGCCGGACAGTTGGTGAGGATACCAGTCGATCCGTTGCTCCGGATCGGGAATGCCGACTTCCTGCAGCAATTCGATAATGTCTTTTTTCGGTGCTTTGCCACGGTGCAGCGTCAGTACTTCACCAATCTGGCGTCCTATTGTATGTACCGGGTTTAATGAACTTTGTGGCTCCTGAAATACCATGGCGATACGTCGGCCACGAATGCTGTTCATCTGCGTTTCGCTCAGAGCAAACAGTGAATCAGAGCCCAGGCAAACATCGCCGCCAGTAATACTTAAACCTTCGCTGAGCAAGCGCATCACCGCGAGACTGGTAAGCGACTTACCCGAGCCACTTTCACCCACTAAGGCAAACACTTCACCAGCATGAATATGAAAACTGATGCCATTTACCAGAGGCGTATTCCCCGCCTGAATTTTAAGATTCTGGACGTCCAGCAGTGGCAAGCCTTGAGAATTAACTGTCATCACTACTCCCCTTACGCCTTACCGTTACCTGAATCGGCAGCACCACCGCCGCTTCCGCTCATGCGCGGATCAAAGGCGTCACGCACACGGTCAGAAAACAGGTTGGCTGCCAACACCAGAATAAACATCAGAATAAATGCAGCCACAACCGACCACCACACCACAGGCTCACGGGCCAGCTCGGCACGGGCTTCGTTGATCATGTTGCCCCAGCTTTTCATCGATGGATCAACACCCACACCGATATAACTCAGTACGGCTTCGGCCAATACAAAACCACTGAAATCAAGTACCAGTGCAATCAGAATAATGTGCGTAGTATTAGGGAGAATATGGCGCATGATGACGCGCCAGCGACTCACACCAAAGGCATGGGCAGCCTGCACGTATTCCAGTTGGCTGAGCTTTAAGGTTTCGGCACGCAGTAAACGACAGAGGCCAGTCCAGCTGGTCATGCCAAGAATGAAGCACAGTGCGATAAATTTAAAATCAGCTCGATCTGACAGCAGTTTGAACTGCTCAGGGTGTGTTTCTATATACACATCGATCAGCAACACTGATGCTGCGATTAACAGAATGCCCGGTATCGAATTCAGCGTGGTGTAGATGTACTGAACGACATCATCGACCCAGCCTTTAAAGTACCCCGCAGAAATACCCAGTAGCACTGCCAGCGGCAGGGTGACGAGTGTTGCCAGCGTACCGATCAATACGCCTGTGCGAACGGCTTTAACGGCACCATAAAGTACATCCTGCCCGACTTTATCTGTGCCCAGCACATGATAAAACTGACTCATGTAAATAGCCCAGCTGCTCGCTGTGACAATAATCGCAAAAGTCGCATAGATAACCGGCCACGGCAGTCGTGAAGCGCGATCCCGGATAAACAGGTGGTGCAGCGACAGTAGAACCAGAACAGGGATCAGTGTCCAGCCAATGATCGTCATGCTTTTTACAATGATGTCTTCGGCATGCTGGTCTTCGTTTTCGAGATGGCCACCACCAAACTTCAGGCGAGGAAATTCCCGCGCTACGCCACCCTCAGGTAACTCAACGGTTTCTTTCGCAAAGGAGTGGATAGCAAACGGAGCCGAATAAGTCTTCTCGTCTTTGCCCTGCATCGGTGCCAACACCAGATCCAGCAGACTGGTTGCCTCCGGCGCATAGTGGACTTTTTCTACGCTGGTGCTGTTACCGCCACTAGTATCGTCAGCCGCTTCAAGCTTCGTCTGAAAGTGCACGGAATCGACAAGGGCAATCACCACATAAAAAAGGATAACCATAAAGGAAGCCGCGCCAATGCGGGATTCAAATACCTGTGCCCATCGCGCTCTTGTCAGTGGATTCCGGTACAGGCTGACGGCAAAAGCGATTAAAGAGCCAGTCAGCAGGAAAATAAGAATATCGCTCCACAGCAGATGCAGGCGTACGTCAAACACTTCCATTATGACAACCTCACGCGCGGATCAACCAGGGTATAAGAAATATCCGTCAATAGCAGACCAATGATGTAGAGCACCGAGCCTAAAAACACCATACTGCGTACGATGGCGAAATCCTGAGACTGAATCGCATCGAGCGTGTAACTGCCAAGCCCCGGAATGCCAAAGAAAGATTCCACCAGCAGACTACCCATAAAGAGCGATGGTATGACCACCACGACACTGGTCAGAATCGGAATCATGCCGTTAGGCAGAATATGGCGGAACAGTACCGTCAGCTCAGACACACCTTTTGCACGAGCGGTACGGGCGTAGTCTTTACCGGCTTCTTCTAAAAAGAGCGTGCGATATAAACGGGTGCCGCCACCTATGCCGGAGATCACCCCAATGATCACTGGCAGAACTAAAAAGTGCCAGGCATCGGCGCCGGGCAGGTAGCCGGAAATTGGCACCAGATTCCATTCTTTCGCAAAAAAGAACTGACCGGCAATCACATAGAAGACGCCAGAAATCGACATTAAGGCGACGCAAAGAATCATGGCCCCAGTATCGAACACGCTGGCTCGGAACATCACGATAAACAGCGCGAAAGCGATATTTACCGAGATACCAATAACAAACGTAGGCAAGGCGACGGCCAACGAAGGCCACATGCGCTGCTGAATATCGGCAGAGATACTGCGCCCAGCATCAGACTTACCGAAATCGAGTGCAAACAGGCTTAATGATTTCTCGTAAAAAATCGTATCGGTAAGCACAGCACTACCTTCTGCCTCACTGTTAATCAGCAGAGGTTTGTCGTAGCCGCGCTGTGCTTTCCATTCCTGAATGGCGTCTTCAGTAACGTGCTTATCACCCAGCTGCACGCGGGCCATCTGATCTGGGGTGTTCACTACAAAGAACAAAGCAAAGGTCAGAAGATTTACACCGATCAGAATCGGAATCGCATAAATCAGGCGACGGATAATATAAGCCAGCATTTATCGGCCTCCTTCTTTGCTTTCGTCTACAGTTGCATTTTCAACCTGAATACGATGATTCAGACGGCGACGATAAGCCAGGTACCCCGGCAGAGCCATTACCAACAGAATTAACGCAACAATAATTAATGGCCAGACCACCGGTCGATTAATTTCCCGCTGCATCTCAGCACGCAGCTCAGGATCAATACGCAGGTACTTCAGAACCGCCTTGCTGATGCCATGCGGCTTGCTGTTGTATACCCAAGGGTTATTCAGCACGTAGCTGTGCGGGTGGAAAGATGACGCCCACGGCGTATCCGTGTGCAGAATATCGAGCATTTCCCGAATGATAGCCATCCGCTCCGGCGTGTTCTCCATCAGTTTCATTTTTTCGAACAATTCGTTGTATCGCGGGTTGTTATAGTTGCTGGAGTTTACCCCGGCACCATTAGTCACAACCTGACCGTTCGGCCCGTATAGCAGAAACAGGAAGTTTTCAGCATCAGGGTAATCTGCCAACCAGCCCCACTGAAACAGCTGCGCGTTACCTGTGCTCATTTTTTCTTTAAAGCGGTTGTAGTCTGTGCCGCGCATGTTGAGCTGAATCCCCAGCTTTTTCAGCTGTTTGATCATCCAGCTCTGGCCGGCACTGCCACCAGCACCAACTGAATCAAGATTCAGCACCAGAGGTTCACCGGTTTCGGCATTTCGACCTTCCGGGTACCCTGCTTCGGCCAACAGACGCTTCGCTTCTTCGATATCACGACGGACGCGCTTGCCGT
>JAYNJA010000002.1:18410-41367 GCA_038109705.1 Thalassolituus sp.
GTTTCCGCTTTCCCAACGGAATACGGTTGGATTCATGCCCTCTTGGCCCTGCTGGTAACCGAATATGCCCGGTGGAATTGGGCTCATCGCCGTTTCACCACGGCCGTTCTGGAAGATTGAGATGTACTCTTCCTGATCGTAGGCAATTGCAATCGCCTGACGCAATTTACGTTTTTGTTCGCGTTCTTTTGCTGTGCCGGTATCACCCACGACAGGGTCCAGCATGTTAAAGCCAAAGTAATAGGTACCCGGTGTGACAGCAACTTCGAGAGTGATTCCGCGCTCACGCATTTCATCCGACAGGCCAATGCCATCCGAGCCAACTTTAATCGCCTGATCAAAACTATCACTGGCGATTCCTGAGCGGTCGTAATAGCCCTGCAGGAACTTACTCCAGAGCGGAATCGATTCTTTTTCTAACCGATAAACCACCTTATCGATAAAGGGCAACTTTTTGCCTGCATCCTTCAACAAACCAACAGCTTCGTCGCCCGGCTCACCTTCCGCCGGGTAAAAGTCATTACGGTAATTCGGGTTACGCTCAAGAATGATCGCTTCGTTCGGATCGTTCTGCGTCATCATGTACGGGCCTGTACCAATCGGGTACCAGTCGAGCGTGAGATTTTTGTCAGCCATGCCCGGCATGTTGTAGAAGCGGTCGGCTTCTGGGGGAACAGGTGCAAAGAAATGGAACGCCAGCCAGTAACTGAACTGAGGATACTTACCTTTTAAACGTACCTTATAGCGATAACGGTCAATTACTTCAGCCCCTGCAAAAGGGATTGTACGCAGGTCGAGCCACTCGCCGTCTGGTGTTTCCTCTCTGGCAGCTTTCACAGCCTCGCCAAATTCATTCATACCGAGAATATATTCTGACAACAAGCCACGAATCGGTGACAGCAGGGTTGGATCGGCCAGACGACGCATCTGGTAGACATAATCTTCAGCAATCAGCTCTCGCGATCCGGTTTCTTCGAAGTCACTCAGTTTGCTGTAAGAAGTCACCTCGTCAGCGCTTTCGAACGCGTACACAGGTTCGCCAAGTTTGTTCTGTGCCAGCGCCGGATGCGGCTGGTAATAGATGCCCGGTGCCACCGTAAAGTAGTAGTCGCTGTAGGTCAGGTCATCGGCATCAGGTAAAACCTCATTCCCACTGTCATCAAGGTAGATGATCTCGGGCAGCGCGGTCAGGGTATTTGGCTCCAGCTCAAATGGACGCTTCAGGTAATGGTACTGAAGTGGCGGATCATAGATCTGGTCAATAAAGCGACCTTCGTCTGAGCTATACGAGATAACAGGATCAAGATGCTTAGGCGGCCCAGAGAAGTTGGAATAAAGAATATTCTGACCTGCTTCGTCGGCAGGATGAGGGTTGTTCCATGCTCTTTCACCACAGCCAGAGAGTCCGACGGTCAGAGCGCTACTGAAAATCACAGCCAGACAGCCTGTGAGCAGAGATTTTCCTTTGGTCCTCATTTCTTCCCCTGAGTGCGACCTGTATCTGGGCGACACAAGCGAAACATACCGGTCAACATACTGCCAAGAGTGGTTCGCACGTCTGATTTTTAGGATGTTTTTCTATTTCTTTTACCGGAGTCTGCCAGCTTTTCAGGCAACCGGAAACACCCGTTACAGCCTGTAGTGGTAACAATAGCCTTCCTTATTCCAAATGGCTATTACTACTATTGACTTATGTTCTTGTACGACATAACGCTCTTTTGGGATAATGCGCGCCCGAATTCACTACCCTGCTGAATTTCCACATTTTTTTCAGGGTTTTAGACAGCAGAATTAAATAGCAGAGACACTATGACAGAGTACCTGTTGATATTGGTCAGTACTATCCTGGTGAACAACTTCGTTCTTGTTCAGTTCCTGGGATTGTGCCCGTTTATGGGCGTGTCCAACAAACTTGAAACAGCCATTGGTATGGGTGCCGCAACCACCTTTGTACTGACACTCGCTTCTGTGTGCAGTTATCTCGTGTACAACTACCTGTTGGTACCACTGGATCTGACTTACCTGAAGACCATCAGTTTTATTATGGTGATCGCGGTCGTCGTGGGTTTCACAGAACTGGCTATCCGTAAAACCAGTCCTCTGCTGTACCGTGTACTTGGTATTTTCCTGCCGCTGATTACCACCAACTGTGCGGTACTCGGTGTAGCTCTGCTGAATATCAAACGTGACAACAGCTTCGTTGAATCCATCCTGTATGGCTTTGGCGCTGCGGTTGGCTTCTCTCTGGTCATGGTGCTTTTCGCTGCCATGCGAGAGCGTATTGCGGTTGCTGATGTGCCAATGCCTTTCCGTGGTTCCGCGATTGCGATGGTAACTGCGGGTCTGATGTCTCTGGCCTTCCTTGGTTTCACCGGTCTGGTGAGCATCTGAGGTCGAAACCATGAATACTATTCTGATCGCTATATTACTTCTCGCTGGTCTCGCCGCTGCTTTTGGTGCTCTGCTGGGCTACGCCTCTATTCGTTTCCGTGTTGAAGGCAACCCGGTTGTTGACCAGATCAATGACCTGCTGCCACAGACTCAATGCGGACAGTGCAGTTATCCGGGCTGCAAACCTTACGCTGAAGCAATTGCCGATGGCGAGAAAATCAATAAGTGCCCACCGGGTGGTGAAAGTACAATTCAGGCTCTGGCCGATCTGCTTGGCGTTGAGCCAGAGCCATTAGATGCTGAACACGGCGCAGAAAAAGACGTGCCGCTGGTCGCTGTTATCCGCGAAGACGAATGTATTGGTTGCACCAAGTGTATTCAGGCGTGCCCAGTCGATGCGATTCTTGGCGCTGCAAAACAGATGCATACGGTGATTGCTGACGAATGCACCGGTTGCGACCTGTGCGTAGAGCCCTGCCCGGTAGATTGCATTGATATGGTTCCTGTCGCCCAAGGCAAAGCTAACTGGTATTGGGAAGCACCAACGTCCGGTGTTGAACTGATCGCCACTGACCGCCAGCTGGCGGCTGCAGGAGGTCGGGCATGACACATCTGATTCAGCTGTTCGATTTTGATGGTGGTATCCATCCGGCCGAGAACAAAACCCAGTCTAACCAGCGTCCGGTTCGTAAAGCGCCGATGCCAGAAGAGCTGGTGCTGCCATTACAGCAGCACATCGGTGCGCCCGCAGATATCATCGTTACTGTGGGTGACACCGTACTGAAAGGCCAGGTAATCGCTGAGCCTCATGGCTATGTGTCTGCCCCCCTGCATGCGCCGACGTCAGGTACCGTGACTGCGATTGAAGATCGTCAGGTACCTCATGCGTCAGGGTTGTCTGAAATCTGTATTGTGATTCGCCCCGATGGCAACGACACATGGATTGAACATCAAAGCCTGTGCGCCGAACTGGGCGTGGACGACTGCGATGACATTACGAACGATGATCTGATCAAACGTATTCGTGATTGCGGCATCGCCGGCCTTGGCGGTGCGGGCTTCCCGACGGCTGTAAAACTGAATACCGGCAAGCACACCATCGACACTCTGATTCTCAACGGTGCTGAATGTGAGCCATACATCACCGCTGACGATATGCTGATGCGCGAACGCGCCGCAGACGTTATCCGTGGTGCACAGATCCTGCTGCAGATTATCAAAGCGGAACGCTGCCTTATCGGCGTAGAAGACAACAAGCCAGAAGCCATTAAAGCGCTCGAGGATGCCCTGCTGCTTCATCACGAAGAGCACCACATTGATGTGGTTACCATCCCGACGAAATATCCATCTGGTGGTGAAAAGCAGCTGATTCAGATCCTGACCGGCCGTGAAGTACCAAGCGGCGGTATTCCTGCCCAGGTCGGCATCGTCTGTCAGAACGTTGGCACCGCTGCCGCCGTTGCCGACGCGGTTGACCATGGCGTTCCTTTGATTTCACGTATTACCACAGTGACCGGCGATGCAGTGACAGACAAGGGTAACTGGGAAGTGCTGTTTGGTACTCCCGTTAGCCACCTGCTTGAAATCAGTGGTTATAAACCTGAGAAGAAAGAACGCGTGATTATGGGTGGGCCTATGATGGGCTTCGCTCTGCCATCGCTTGACCTGCCCGTCGTAAAGACAACCAACTGCCTGCTGGCTCCGACATCAAAAGAATTACCGGGTAATAACCCGGCAATGGCCTGTATCCGTTGTGGCATGTGCGCAACTGCCTGCCCTGCAGGCCTCCTACCACAGCAGCTGTATTGGTTCAGCCGTGCAGAGGAACTTGATAAAGCGGAACAGCACAACCTGTTTGATTGCATTGAGTGTGGTGCCTGCTCTTACGTCTGCCCAAGTGAAATTCCTCTGGTGCAGTATTACCGCCACACCAAAGGCGCGATCCGCGAAGAACGTGCAGCTCAGGAGAAAGCTGAGCAGGCCCGTCAGCGTTTTGAAGCCCGTATCGCCCGTCAGGAACGTGAGCAGGCCGAGAAAGACGCCAAGCGTAAAGCCCGTGCCGAAGCTGCAGCTAAGACACAGAACGCGAAGAAAGATGCCCCAGCCAAAGCTGCACCAGCGGCGAAAGCTGAACAGACAGCTGCCGCCGCAAGTAATCCGGAACTGGAAAAGCTGCAGAAACAGCTCGATGGTGCACAGGCTGCGAAAGTAAAAACCCAGGAAAAACTGGAAGCAGCGAAACAGGATCCGGAGCAGGCCGATAAGGTGGCGGTGTTCGAAGCGGCTCTGGTAAAAACTCAGGACAAAATTAAAGCTCTGGCAAAAGATATCGCAGCAGCGAAAAAAGCCGCTAAGGCAGCTGAAGCCGCTGGCACCTCAGGTGCATCCGATGCCGATAAGGGCGACCCGAACAGCCCTGAACGTCTGAAGAAAAAATGGGAAATGGCTCAGGGCCGCTTAGACACAGCGCTTAAGCGCCTGGCTCAGGCGGAAGAAGAAGGCTCTGACACTGTCGAGGCGCTGAAAGAAGGCATCGCTAAGCAACAAGCCCGTGTCGACGAGGCGAAAGCCGCCTACGAGAAAGCTGAATCAGGAGATGCAGAAGGAGCTGTTCAAACTGAACCCGCAGCTCCGGTAGCGGCTGATCTGACCCCGAAGATTCAGGCCCAGAAGGATCGCGTCGAAAAAGCCCGCGAACGCTTAGAAATGGCTAAAAGCGAGGGCCTTGAAACTGTGCCTGCGCTGGAAAAGGCCGTGAACAAACAGCTTGAAAAACTGGCCGCTCTTGAAGCGCAGGCCAGCTCAGGAGAAGCATAATATGGCGTTGCTGACGCTTTCCTCACCACACACTCATGGTCCTAACCAGACCAGCCGCATCATGCTTACTGTAGCTCTCGCTACACTTCCGGGCCTGATTGCTCTGACCTGGTTCTTCGGCTGGGGTACCTTTATCAACGTTGTGTTGGCAAGTCTGGTGGCGGTTGCTTCTGAAGCGCTGGTACTGAAGATGCGTGGCTACCCGGTGAGCTTCTTCCTGAAAGATAATACGGCCCTGGTAACCGGTGTACTGCTCGGGCTGGCATTACCTCCACTTGGCCCTTGGTGGGTAACCGTTATCGCAACGGCATTCGCGATCATCTTCGCCAAGCAGATTTATGGCGGCATGGGTAATAACCCGTTTAACCCAGCCATGGTCGGCTATGCACTGGTGCTGATTTCTTTCCCAGTTGAAATGACCACCAACTGGGCTGCATCTTTTCAGGCGACAGGTAACGCTGCCGTTGGTTTTGTTGATGCCATGAGCGTGATCTTTGCCGGCACTCAGACAATCACTGATGCCTTCACTGGCGCAACGCCACTCGACCACTACAAACACCTGATCAGCAAAGAAACCTCTGAGGCGCTGCTGCAGGATGCGACCTTTAACGGCTGGTTAAATGCAGGTTGGGAATGGGTTAACCTGGGCTTCCTGGCTGGCGGCCTTTTCCTGATCTGGCGTCGCATCATCAGCTGGCACATCCCAGTGTCTATGCTTGCAGCGCTTTTTCTTTGCTCCCTGATGTTCGGCTGGGATGAAGACCTTTACACCCCAACCTATCTGCACCTGTTGAGTGGTGCGACCATGCTGGGGGCTTTCTTCATCGCAACCGACCCGGTATCGGCTTCAACCACACCGACTGGCAAGCTGATTTACGGAGCTGGAATTGGCATCCTGTTGTTTGTTATCCGCACCTGGGGCGCGTACCCGGATGCCGTTGCCTTTGCTGTCCTCCTGATGAACTTCGCTGCACCTTTTATTGACGCGTACACCCAGCCACGCACCTATGGCCATGAGAAAGCACGCCGCGGACTGAAGCCGGGGGACAAATAATGAAAGAACTTCTGACGTCTATCCGCCAGAACGCCGTAGGCCTGGCTATTTTTGCCGTTGTGACTGCAGGTGCGATTGCTTTAACCCAGTCTCTGACTGCGGAGCGTATTGCCAACAACATTAAAAAAGCTGAAGCGAAAGCACTGAATGAAATCATTGCGGCTGACAGCTACGACAACGATCTCCTGAACGATACCCTGACCGTTGACGACCGTTTTAATCAGCAGCTTCTTGGTCCACTGCCTGACAATGCAGTGATCTATCGCGCCCGCGCCAACGGCATAGTAAACGCAGTGATTCTGCCAGCGGTGGCTCCGGACGGTTACACCGCAGAGATCGATCTGATCGTTGGTATCAATCGTGATGGCTCACTAGCGGGCGTTCGCGTTGTTGCCCACCGCGAAACACCTGGATTGGGTGACAAAGTAGAAGCGCGTAAATCAGACTGGATTACCGAATTCGCAGGCCGCTCTCTGACCTCACCAGAACAGGAGCAATGGGCTGTTAAGAAAGACGGTGGAGCCTTTGATCAGTTTACTGGCGCAACTATTACACCGCGCGCTGTTGTGCGTGCAGTGAAACGTGCCCTGCTGTTTTATGGCATGCACAAAAATATTCTGTTGAACGATCAGACGACTGAAGAAGCGACTGACGTCATTAAGGGAGACAACGATGGCAACTAAGTCACTGCGCGACATCACGCTTGATGGTCTCTGGAAAAACAACCCGGCACTGGTTCAGCTGCTGGGCTTGTGTCCACTCCTTGCCGTAACAGGGTCTGTGGTTAACGCCCTGGGGCTTGGCCTTGCCACCATGCTGGTTCTGGTTGGCTCTAACCTGTCGGTTTCACTGATTCGCAATCACGTTTCTGATGCCGTGCGCCTGCCCGCATTCGTAATGATCATTGCATCCTTCGTAACCGTTACCGAACTGGTAATGCAGGCATTTACCTATGAACTCTACGAAGTACTGGGCATCTTTATCCCGCTGATCGTTACTAACTGTGCGATTCTCGGACGTGCTGACGCCTTTGCTTCTAAGAACGGCCCTGTCGCTTCAGTCGTCGATGGTTTTATGATGGCCGTAGGCTTTACTGTCGTATTGCTGGTTCTGGGTGGTATGCGTGAAATACTGGGACAAGCGCAGCTGTTCGGCAATATGGATCTGCTGTTTGGCCCTGCTGCCGCAAGCTGGAAGATCACTCTGATTGATGGCTACCCGGATTTCCTGTTCGCCATTCTTCCGCCAGGTGCATTCATGGGCATGGGTGTTCTGATTGCTATCAAGAACATCATTGATGATCGTATGGATAAAGCTGCGAAGGCCGCTGAAGCAGCGAAAGGCCCGAAAGAGGCAACCAGCAAACGTGTCCGCGTGACAGGAAATATCTCCTGATCTGACCGACGAATAACGCAGATTATCGACTGGACACAAAAAAGCCGGAATCAGATTCCGGCTTTTTTGTGTGCGTTATAAACCAGCCGATCTTTAACCGCCCCGCTGCTTCACACTATCGCTGTAAGATGACTGATCAAGCTGCACCAGCTTAACCGCAGAGCTTTGCTCGATAGCGCGGTCAGCGTAAATGGTCGCGGAGGTACCGAGCATCCCAACAAACAGCAACTCAGCAAAGATACGGTGGTTGGTCAGATTATAACGGAATGTACGTAATGCCAGCGCGGCCAGCGCAACAGCGATCAGGCCACCCACGACTACTGATTTCATCACCAGACCGCCTTCAGGAAGAGGCGTACCTGCATCAAACCACTGGAGCACACTTTTAGTCATAAAAGCTGTTGTCAGCAGCAACAGTGCCACCGCAGGAACCGCATAGCGATCTGGACGTTGTTCCGGGAAGGGACCTTCAAGGCGTTGCATCGCATCGGCGAACTCTGCCATTGCAGGAAGCGCCGTTTCGCGGAATCGGATCATTTGCTCAGGATCGCGGGCTTTGTCTTCTACTAACGCCCACAGACGCCCACGACGGCATACCAGTTTACGAACCTGAACCGTATCAACAGAGCCTTGTGAAAACAGGTTGAGGAGCTTATCGCTCAGTCCAGGGGCTGCAGCAAGGGCTTGAGAGGCTGTGAAGTCATCGGAGAGTATCACCAGAGAATCGTCAAACGCCTGATTACAGATACGCTTGTCGCTCTCGATGCCCGCTTTTGCCAGGGCCTTATCAACGCCACCATGGCGGCGTAGTACAAAGTCGTAGCGCCGGGAGACATTCATCCCGACTTTGATCTGGCGTCCTGCCGATCCATCATAGACGCGGTATTCATATTCGATTCCACCGTGCTCTGCATGCGTTCCCCGCCACTCTGCAGTGAGACGGTGAATCAGCATGATGAGTGCGAATGCACCCAGGCAAATGAATCCGATTGTTAGCGACATATCGATTTCCCTTCCTGTTAGAATCTCGAGCAGTTCACATTTAACTGTAGCCTACGGGCTGCAGCTGTGAGCTTTATCACACATATGTGGAGCAAATTGCCCTATATGCTGCCGGAAAAGCTCCTTTATTGAACAAAGCGTAAAACTGGCGTTGTTCGTCAGACTTCTGTATTTTGCCCACTCTTTTACACCCTGCCCTCAGCAGTTAGCGTTCAGAGGTAACATTCATGCCCGATTCCAAGGATCAGACAACGTCTACACAAACCAACTGTGTTATTTGCGCCATGTACAAATTCGTGACACTTGATGATTACGAAGCAAAACGTGAGCCACTTCTCGAGACTATGAATAGCCTTGGCATTAAAGGCACGCTTCTTCTCGCTCGTGAAGGCATCAATGGCACAGTAGCTGGTACTCGTGACGCAATCGATGGTCTGCTTTCCTGGCTTCGCACCGATGACCGCCTCGCTGACATCAGTTACAAAGAATCGTATGAAAACGAAATGCCTTTCTATAGGACTAAAGTCAAACTCAAGAAAGAGATTGTAACTATGGGTGTTGAGGGTATCGACCCTCGCCACACAGTAGGTACCTACGTTAAGCCTGCCGACTGGAATGCATTGATCTCTGATCCGGACGTCACTCTGGTTGATACCCGAAATGACTACGAAGTTGGTATTGGTACCTTTAAAGGTGCGGTCAATCCTGACACCGCTACCTTCCGTGAATTTCCGGCATACGTAAAAGAAAACCTCGATCCAGCCAAGCACAAAAAAGTGGCCATGTTCTGTACTGGTGGTATCCGCTGCGAAAAATCAACGGCCTACCTGAAAGAACAGGGATTCGAAGAGGTGTATCACCTGGAAGGCGGAATTCTGAAATATCTTGAAGACGTCCCAGCCGAAGACAGCATGTGGGAAGGCGAATGCTATGTCTTCGATAACCGGGTGAGCGTTGATCATGACCTCAACAAAGGTCACTACGACCTGTGTCACGCCTGCCGTCGTCCGATCACTGATGAAGACAAGCAACACAAAGATTTCGAAGCCGGTGTCAGCTGCCACCACTGTATAAACGAGTACAGCGAAGAGCACCGCGAGCGTTTCCGCCAGCGTGAACAGCAGATGCAATTGGCTCGTGAACGCGGTCAGGAGCACCTTGGTGCCGACCTGAACGACATCCGTGAACAACGCCGCAAAGAGAAGCAGGCTTTTAAAGAGCAGCAACGTCAGAGTTCTGCTCCTAAGAATTAAGCAACGGCTTCGTGTCCGCAAGCGTCTGCCTGCTTTATGGCTGACGCTGCGGACATTCCCTGCCAGAAAGCATTCTGTCTCAAATAGTTATTGATACGCAGACGAACACTCCGTAATCAGTCTGAGACCGGCAACAACATCAGCTCTCCATGCTGCATTACCGCAAACTCCTCCGCTGTTAATCCTTGTGCTTCCAAAGCCTGCGCCAGTAGTTTCGGTGGTTCGGTCATCTCTTCGTCCGTCAGAATAAATGTGCCCCAGTGCATACCGATGGCTTTCTTCGCCTGAAGGTCCTGATACACCTGCACGGCCTCTGCGGGGTCCATATGTGCATCTTTCATAAACCAGCGAGGGTCGTAGGCACCAATCGGAATCGTGGCAAGATCAATATCAGGAAAACGGACGGCGATATCTTTGAAGTCTTTCGAGTATCCACTGTCACCGGTATGGAAGAAACGGAAATCGCCGATATCAATCATCCACCCAGCCCAGAGAGTCTTGTTGCGGTCGAACATTCCCCGCGCTGACCAATGCCTTACTGGCACAGCGGACACTCTGAACTGAGATAGGGATTCTGTCTCCCACCAGTCCAGTTCCCGCACATTACTGACACCAAGATCATCAAACCAGGCTTTTAATCCTAAAGGGACATAGAAAACGACTGGGGTATCCTGAACACGCTGCGCCAATGCAACGATGCTTTCTTCATCCAGATGATCGTAGTGGTTATGAGATATAACCACGGCATGAATATCAGGCAGTCCGCTGATACTTAGCGGTGACTCTACGACGCGCTTTGGACCTGCAAAACTGAAAGGTGACGCCCGTTCGCTGAAGTGTGGATCCGTCAGCACGTTAATACCACTGACTTGCAACAGAAATGTACTGTGCCCTATCCAGGTGATCTGATTTTCCTCTGGAGACTCAATTTTTTTCAGATCTGGCTGAAGAACTTCGAACACAACAGGATCAGGCTCTTCGCGAGTCCATTGCCAGCGGATAAGGTCAGTAAACGGCTTGTTGATTGCTTTACCGTCGGTATTAACGAAGGTGCCATCTGACATGTGGTGCGCCTGAACGGGTTCATTAGTAGGCAGCGCAGTACAGGACGCAGCAAACAGAACACAGCTGAGAAAGGCTGCGCCAGTGAGGTTGGTAAGTTTCATACAGAGACTCTGAAGCCGGCCGCTCAGCAATATCTTATGAGAAATATAAGACATAAACTGAAACGGCCGTTGTATTTAACGAAAGCTAGCTCTCAGAGTCGGTAATTTCGCTTGGGTTTTCAATGCAAAGACACGTCACCCTGACGATTTTTTACCGCACTTGCCTGATTATCTTCAGTTCTTATCCATTCTGCTGCCGCAACCATCGCTTTCAGGGCTGGAGTCACCTCTTCCCAGCGACGGGTTTTAAGACCACAGTCTGGATTAACCCAAAGGTGTGCTGCCGGCGTACTTTCCAGTGCTCCGTTAAGAATATTCAGAACATGAGACTGCTCAGGAATATTCGGGCTGTGGATATCGTAGACACCTGGGCCAATACCATTAGGATACGGCTGAGTTTTCAATGTACTCAGTAAAGCCGATGCCGAGCGCGCAGTTTCCAGTGTGATCACATCCGCATCGAGCGCTTCAATAGCATCAAGAATGTCATCAAAATCGGCATAACACATGTGGGTATGAATCTGTGTGCTGTCGCTTACGCCTTCGTAACAGTATCTGAACGCCGAGGTTGCCCAACGGATATACTCTCCACGAGCAGATTTCTTCAGTGGCAGCCCTTCCCGCAGCGCAGGCTCGTCAATCTGAATGATATTAATGCCGTTCGCTTCGAGTTCCCGGACCTCGTCGTTCAATACAGCAGCAAGCTGATACGTCGTCGCAGAACGCGGCTGGTCGTCACGCACAAAAGCCCATTTCAGAATGGTTACCGGGCCAGTCAACATGCCCTTCATTGGTTTTTCAGTGAGCGACTGAGCATAGGTTGACCATGACACTGTCAGCGCTTGTTGACGTTCAATATCACCGTAAATAATCGGTGGCTTAACGCAACGGGAACCGTAACTCTGAACCCAGCCGTTCGCGGTGACGGCAATACCCTTTAACAAAGCACCAAAATACTCGACCATGTCAGTACGCTCCGCCTCACCATGGACGAGAACATCAAGACCGATCTCCTCCTGCTCACGAACACAGAACTCTATTTCTTGTTTCAGTGCCTGCTCATATTGCTCAGGAGTAATTTCACCTTCCCGCCATTGTTTACGCACCGCGCGAATCGCATCCGTCTGAGGAAACGAGCCTATCGTTGTCGTTGGAAATAACGGTAAGTTAAGGGCCGTCTGCTGAACTTCTAATCGTTCTTCAAACGGCGTTGCACGATACCAGTCCCCCGCTGCAATGACGTCTGCACGAGCTTTAACGGCGCTGTTATGTACGCGTTCTGAGGTCCGTCGTGAAATCACACGCTGGGTCTGGTCAAGCCAGTCAGCACTGGCGATAAACGAAGGGTCTCCCAGGGCTTGTTTCAGAAGTCGCCCTTCATGCAATTTTTCTGCGGCAAAGGCCAGCCAATATTCACAACCACTCTCCAACCCGCTCTCGTTGACTGCCGAATATGGTACATGGAGCAAAGAGCACGAAGGTGATATCCACAGGCGTTCTCCGAGGCGTTGGTGAATGGGTCGTAAAGCCTGATAAACGGTATTCAGATCGGTACGCCAGATATTCCGGCCATCAATGACACCTGCAGACAGTATTTTATAAGGGCCTATGTTATCTATCGCCGCCGTTAACTGCGCCGGTGCCTCTACCAGATCCAGGTGAATTCCCTGTACCGGCAGGCTGAATATGCGGGATGTGTTTTCTCCGGCCGCACCGAAATAAGTTGCCAGAAGAATATTTATTCCCGGCGTATTCAGTTGGTGGTAAGCGCGCTCCAGCGCCTGCAGCCAGTCTTCTGGTAAATCCGTCGCCAGCACGGGCTCATCCAATTGGACCCATTCAACCCCTTCTTTTTTAAGCAGTGATATCAACTCGCCATAGGTATTTGTGAGCGCATCGATATGAACAAGGGGATCTGTGCCGTCTTTACTATCAGCGAGGCGAAGATAGGTCACAGGCCCTGGCAGAACCACTTTGATTGGCTGGTTCAGCTCCTTCGCTTCGCGGATATCTTTCAGTAAAAAATCTGGCTGTAGCGAGAAACTGTCTTCGGCATGAATCTCCGGAACGATGTAATGGTAATTGGTATCGAACCATTTACTCATATCGCAGGCATGAACTGGCTGGCCAGTAGGAGCCCGGCCACGGGCCGCTAGGAAACACTGATCAATTGCGCGCTCCGTTGTTTTCACACGACGGGGCAAATGATTAAACAGATAACTCGCATTCAGCACGTGATCGTAAAGGCAAAAATCCCCGACCGTGATCAGATCGCACCCAACATCTATCTGCGCTTGCCAGTGCCCACGTTTGATATCAGATGCAATTGTCTGTAATTCAGTTTCTGAGATTTCTTCCCGCCAATATTTTTCCAGCGCCCATTTAAGTTCGCGTTGCTCACCGATTCGTGGAAAACCCGGAACATGAAAATAAGTCATTTATTTATCCTTTTTCTTAAGATGATTCGAAGTTAGCGCTATATTGGCAAAAGGATTACTTGAATAAAAACGATGAATTTTTAAGTTTTCATGAAAAAAACTAAATAACTGACAGACAATCGGTGCCAGCTGCTTCTGAGCGCAATGCAAGAACCACCAGTGCATACCCCACCGGGCCCGTTCCGGATACACTCTGCTAGCTAACAACTTATAACTGGCAACTAATAAAAAAGAGTCTGTGAACGCAGACCGATAATGGGGAAGTTCCATGAAGCAATCTCTCACCCGCGCTGTCGCAATCCTGTCAGCCACCACGGCTCTCAGTGGCTGTATTCTCGACGATATTCCCTTAGGTGCGGGTTACGCCGCCAAATACATGTGCTCTGGCCTTTGGGTCAGCAACATGGACCCAGATACCCTGAAAAACGAATACATTGCTCCTCAGGTTCAGCCACTGTCGTCTATCTGGCGTGTCGATGTTAACGAGAGCGCTCAAACTGTTTCAGTACGGGATATTTTCTTCGGCCGTACTTATGAAAAAACAGCCTATTACCGCGACGGGCTTGGCTGTACGCTGGTACAGGACAGCGATACGCTAACTCTGGATGACCAGGCACCGGCAGATCTGTTTAATGTTTACGAAGATCCATTCGTCGCCTGGCCACACGGTGATGCCGAGATTACGAACAGTGGGCCCAACCCTACCTTAGTAGAACAGGCGTTAGATACTGCCTTTGCTGAAGATAATGAAGACGTTAAGAATACTTTGTCCGTAGCTGTCGTTCTGAACGGGCAGCTTATTGCCGAGCGCTATGCTGATGGTGTTGATAAAACAACCCGCCTTCTTAGCTGGTCTATGGCAAAAACCCTGACGGCAGCTGCCATTGGTATCCTCGATAATGATGGGCTACTGAATGTATCGCAACCTGCTCCAGTGGCTGGTTGGGCAGATGACGCACGTGCAGAGATCACCCTTGAAGATATGCTGCAGATGGCCTCAGGCATCAGTTGGAATGAAGCTTCGCAGGGCGATGACGCGGACCAGGGCTTCGGACTGTTCCAGGTCGAAGACATGGCTGCGTATTATGCGGAACAGCCGTTAGAATCGGAGCCAGGTACGGTATTTAACTACTCAACGGGTCAAAGCAATCTGCTCGCCCGTATCGCTCAACAGGCTGTTGGTGGCTCTCTCGAAGACTACTATCGTTTCATCAACGAACGTCTGTTTTTACCAATTGGTATTAACGATGCCATTGTTGAATTCGATACTGCCGGCCACCCTGTTGGTGGTGCTTATCATTACCTGAATACCCGGGACTGGGCACGTATCGGTTTGCTGCTGCAGCGCAAGGGTAACTGGTTTGGTGAACAGGTTCTGCCGGAAGCCTGGGTTGATGCCATGCTAGCTCCATCTGCGGCTAACGAGTCCTACGGTTTTCAGACCTGGTTAAACACTAATAAGACGTACTGGCCGGAATTACCAGAAAGCACCTATGCCCTTCGCGGCTTCCAGGGCCAGACCGTTATGGTCATCCCTGAGCAGAACCTGATTATTGTACGCACAGGCGTTACCTTCGGTGGCGACTCCGTAGCCGGAATTGAGCCCTTGGCACAGTCTCTGATTTCTGCGGTTCAGCCTTACTGATGACTGACTTCTAAAATCTCAGGGCGCTCCGGGCCAAACATGACCCGGAGCTGCTTCTGCTGATTCTGCCTGCCATAGGCACTCAACCAAGCCTTTCCTCCGGGTAACACACCAATCAGCGCATGGAAGAAAAAACGTGGTACCGCAGTTAACAGCGGATACCAGGGCACCGTCCAGGGCGACAACCCCAATGCTTTCATTCCACGTCGACCAATAAAGTAACGAACCAGACTGAGGTGAACCTGACGATCCCAGTGACGATGAAGCCAGGTAAAACCTTTATAGTGACGCGACAGTGGCTCATCTTTCAGAGCCTTAGCCAGTTCGACAGATGTACTGTCAGCCTGAGCCTGACTGAGCAGGTTCTGGTAAAGCATCACACGCCCTTCCTGTTCCGACTTAGCCAGCAAGCTTTCATCCACACCCATTAACCAGCCTATGTAACGCCACAGGTGCATGATGTCTTCAGACTCCCGCCGGGAATAAGGCATACCGATCAACTTCAGCCCCAGCAAAAACATGACTGAAAACGCCAGATACGTCACCTGCATATCGACCTGATTTACGGGAAGCCCAAGGTAATCGCCATCCCAGCCCTCACGCTGATTCAGACGCTGACGCACCATGGCATGAATCACCCGGACTCTGAGCGTACTTTTCCACCCTGCTCTGCCAGGCAGCATACTTCCGGGTTCGGTGCAGTCGATCCACCACTTCGTCGTTTCGGCGACACGACGTGCGGCCCCCTTGCTGAGGGCCCCCGTCAGTACCAGTGTCTGGTTAATTGCGCTGGCCTGATAGCCCGCCATTAAACCGAAATCCCGTAACACCCTCATACCCGCCTTGCCCGATCGGCCGATGGCGAAAGCTGCCCGGTCAAGCGCTTGAGTATCCACCCAGGACGGTAAGCTCTGGCATTGAGTAATAAATGCCTGTAACGGTTCGGCCGATAAGCCCCCTCGCGAATCACAGTCATAGACCTTATCGACAGCAGCGTCTTTAAGAGCTTGCTCGAAGGTTTTCCAGCTTGCATTGGTATCAGCCTGCAGCCATTCAACCAGGTCGTCGGCCAGGGAGTCGCCCTGTAACAACCGCTCTCCCAACCTCTGCCACGTTGCTGCATCCGGCTCAGCCTGAGCCTTGTTACGTATACCAAACAGGATCGGAGAAACGATCTTTCTGGCCTGATTAATATGTATACCGTGGCGTTCTGGAATGTCTGTCATTGGGAGTTCCTGCCTCTGGAAAGCATTTTTTCTATCCGGGAGGGTCATTATTAATTGGTACTTGTCAGTACCACCGTATTCCGGCACACTGGTACTGTCAAGTACCAAGATCAGGCGATCCTTTTCAGTCAGTATTTTGTTAGAGAAAGGGAAAGCTGAAATGAACAACGATAAAACCAAACGAGGGGCCACCGATGAATCTGCCAGCTCAGGATCACCGTCTGCGTCTGCTTCGTGCTCTGGAGCACGTGCTGAGTGAAAAAAGTTACCGCGATGTCACGCTGTCGGACATTACTGCCGCAGCAAAAGTCTCACGCCGAACCTTCTACGAGCACTTTGCTAATAAAGACGAATGCCTTCTGGCACTGTCAGAGGATACCTGCCAGCGTATTCTGACGCTGGTGATAGCATCATTTTCGCTGGATGACGATTGGCCGGGTGTTGTTACTAAGGTGACCCGCACTTACCTGAGTTTTATTGATGCTCACCCTTCACTGATGCTCGCCCTTTACGTCGAAACGTCCACTCTCGGCCAGGCTGGGCTGGCGTCCCGCCGGAAAGTGTCAGAAACATTTGCAGAATTCCTGCGCAGTCAGACGGCCATCCGTTCAGCCCGTGGCGAGGAAGTGGATGAAATCAATGGTGCCACCGCCATCACCCTCGTAGCAGGCATTAACGAATTGGTCCTGTACCGTTTACAGGATCGTTTCAACGGCGGCGAAGAATTAATGACGCTGCAGGAAACAGCATCATCAGTGGTGTTGCGTATGACGGGTTGCCTGAGTGCTATGCCGGCCTGAACGCCTTGCCAGCCTTAAAACTGGACCTGTGTTAAACCTGGGCCTGCCCAATCAGGCTGGCCCTGGGTCAAGCGGCATCACAATGTACTACAGACAACTGACGTCATCGCCAACTTTGCGCATTACCAGAAGAATTTGCCCGACGTGTAAGCCAAACTTACTCATCCGGGTTTCGTTCACAACAACGCCGTCTGCTACCTGAAACATCCAGTCTTCCATGTTCAGGTCTATGGTATCGCCGGGCTCGCCATAGCGCAGCATATAACTCATATAAATCGCATTACCTGCCCAGCGCATTTCGGTGGGTTCAGGAACATCTGATGCCGAAGCGCGCAGATATTCACCCTCTTCACCGACCTCTGGAGTCAGAGTCCAGATACGTGTTTCACGCTTGGGCTCAGCCCCAGCTTCATCATAGAAATAGAAAACCTCGTCCAGAGTACCTTCACCTGATTCATCCCAACTGGCATTGATCTCTGCGTTAAAAGAACGGATCTCTTCACCGCTCCGATCCCGGACCACACCATCCGCACAGATACGACCATCAAAAAAACTCTGAGGAATCAGCTTAGGAGTGCGCCCCTCAGCGTGGTCAACACTGATACCCGAACACGCACTGAGTAGACTGATGGATGCTGCAAGAGTGAGCAGGCGTTTAGCGGCCATGGGGATCTCCGAAAAGTTATTCAATACTTATACAGAGTATCCCCGAGGCGTTGAGTTCCTGCAAGTTTAAACGCCAGCTACATTCATCAACCAGCCGATCAATAACACCTGCGGCACCGTCACGAGCGGCAAATACAGGGCAATTTTCCAGCTTCGGGTTGTCTCTTTGAGAGCCATAATTTCGGTGTAATCCGTTGCCGCGCCCGCCATCAGGAAGGTGAAAGCATTACCCGGCGCCCCGGCCCGGTTAAACAGATCTGCAGCTATTGGGCTGGAACCTTCAGAGCAGACTTCGATCAGCGTCGTTGCCAGCAAGGTGAGTAACAGCCCCGTCAAGCTAGCTCCAAACCAGACGCCAAAGCTCTCTGGTGGAACGAAGGCCCGGATAAGCGCCACCAGCACTACCCCAAACACTACCCAACGAAGAACCATTTTTGACTCTTTCAGGCCTTGCCAGAACATGAGTATCAGGGCTTTAGGGGTCCAGTCGTGCTGTCCCCAGGACGCCTTCAGAGTTGGCCAGAATTCAATCTCTTCGAAATCTGTCTGATGTGGATTAGCCGGCAATACATTTTTTGCCACCAGGCCATCAAAAATCCACCCACTGATCCAGGCGATGAGCATCGACGCGACGATAAACAGCAGGGTCCACTGCAGCCCGATCAGACCAACCAGAATCAGCGTCAAGGTCAATGAATTCCAGGGGCTGTCAATCAGAAATGCCATCACCTGACCAATACTCGCACCACGCTCGTAGAGCTTCATTCCCACCATCAGAATGCCGTGATTACACAGATCCAGTAACAAACCAGCCATGGTCGCCCGGAATACACCGCGTTTGGTGCCGCCCTTACCCAGCACGGACATCACTACTTCCCGCGGAATACGCCCGAGAATGCCAACAAAAAATGCCGCAGAGAGGATCCCCCACCACATAGCATTAACCATTTCAAAGCTGGTGTGAAACATGGTGCCCAGCCAATCAGGAAGGACAGACGCCGCTGCATCTGCGCCCATGTCATGGCCAAACACGAGAAAGCCAACGTAACCGATCACCACAGCAGGCAAACAGGTCCACATGATCCAATCCCGCTTCTTCTCTGCACCGGGGCTACAACAGGACTCCTCTCCAGAACCCGACGCTCCAGAAGCTGTCGAGCCACAACAGGAGGACCCTTTCTCGTTTACCGCAGCAGGTTGCTCGCTGGCGCAACAACCAGCACTGGCTGGCTTAGCTTTTTCTGTACTACAACAGGATTCAACTTGCTGTTCTTGTTTCGCAGAACCGCAACAGCTTGACTCTTTTTCTGCCGGTTCGTGCTCTACTGCCTTGGTTTGAGTATCGCTACCACAACAACTTTTTTTCATGTCATCACTCATGATGTGTCCCCTCAATCAAGTGGCAAATATGTTCTCCGCATGGTTCACAGTCCGGGCGCGCCTGCCATTCTCCTGTCGCCCTCTCCATACGCTCAACCAATGCCTGCAGTGACGCTAGCTTACGCCGGGCCTCGGCCAGCCTTACCTCAATCAACTCTCTCGCATGAGGACAAGGTGACTCGCCCTTCGCGGCGTCGGCCAGTAATAGCGCAATGTCGTCCAGGGTAAACCCCAGCTCGCGGGCATTGAGAATAAAACCCAGTGTGCGCTGCTCTTTTTCACCAAAGCGATGATAGCCGGATGCATCCTTCGGTGGATGCAACAACCCCATGCGCACATAGTGCCGCACGGTATTCACATTGATATCGAACTGCGCTGCGACCTGAGCCGCTTTCAAGGTATTCATCGGCGCTCTCCCCTTCTGAGAATTGCAGAATAAACCTTTGAGCCACTCACAGGTCAACTATCGCCTGCCATTTGTACGAAATGAGCACCAGTTCTTAGCAATTATGCGGGTTTCAAGCTAGCTTTTGTTGAAAGGATTAACTTTCGAGCCCTCAATGCGTCTTATTCTGGCCATATGCCTGCTAGCCGTAAGCCTTTCCACACTCGCACGAAATGTGATCATCAATGATGCATTCACAGGTGTTGAGCTGGGGGCTGGGTTACGCTATGCGCTCTCAGAATCCGACTCGGATCAGCCACCTGAAAAAAGTGCCTCCGTCTGGAAAACGGCAGACGCAACACTGACTTTCGGCTTTGAACCCCGACCGCTGTGGGTAAACTTCTCGATAACAAACCGCCAAAGTGATACCAGTCATCTGGTACTCGATATTGAGTACCCGTTACTCGACCTTGTCGAAATCTGGATCAGTAGCGACGGCCAGCCGAAAGAGTATTTCGTACTCGGCGATACCGTCCCTCAAAGCCACAATACAATTGATCATCCACACCTACTCGCTTCTATCGACGCGCCGGCGGACACAACTCTTGATGTTTTCATGAAAGTTCAGACGCAGGCGACTCTGAATGTACCCATGTCACTGCAGACAAAAGACGGCTTTATCGAAGATACGCAGAAACACATTGCTTACTACATTCTCCTTCATGGCATTCTTATCGGCATCGCCCTCTACCATCTGGTTCTTTATCTGCAAATCAGAGAACCCGGCTTTCTCTGGTTTTCACTCTTTCTGCTGACTCTGGTATCTATCTTTTCCTATTTCCAGGGCTTCTTTACCGCTTACGTGATTCCTGACTACCGCCAATACAGTAATCACTTATTGGTGTGGGGTTACGCATTAACCGCAGGCTTCTGTGGCCTTTATATCCTGCGCGTGTTGAATATCCGTAAGTTCAGGCCGCTGCATGCCCGTGCTGTAGATCTTATGATAGTGACCGGCGGTGTACTTATCGTGGCTTCACTCTACCTAAGTTACAGCATCATGATCCGGATACTGACCCTATACGCAATTTTCAGCGTTATCGTGGTTGTCAGTTGTCAGATACGCCGGGCCCTCGACCGATATGAACCCGCCTATTACGCACTGCTCGCCGGTGCCTTCTGTGCCGCCGGCATGGTCGTTACCATCATGGAAAAAACAGGCATGGTGACATCTACCATGCTGACCAGATCGGCAGGCGATCTGGGCTTTACTCTGATGGCCATCATGTATGCACTGTCCCTGTCACAGCGAATGAAGTGGGAACAACGTCAGCGACGTCTCGCTCAGGCTGATACATTACGCACTCAGGGCGAGCTGCTGCAGACTCAGGAAAAACTGAACAAAGAGCTGGATACTCTGGTACGGGAACGAACAGCTGCACTCGAAGAGGCTAACGATAAACTGAAGCTGATGAGTATCACCGACCCTCTGACTGGCTTGTATAATCGTCGCCATTTTGATGATCAGTTCTATGCCTGTTTTAACCATGCAGTCAAAGCTGGTGGTAGGATTGCGGTGTTATTGCTCGATATCGATCATTTCAAACGTATCAACGACGAATTCGGTCACCCCTTTGGTGATGCCTGTCTGGTTGAAACTGCTCGCCGCCTGCGAGTCAGCCTGCCAGATACGCAAAACACGATCGCCCGCTATGGCGGCGAAGAGTTCATTATTATCATGCCAGGAGCGACACAGGGCGAAGCAAACGCCGCCGCCGCTAAAGTTCTGGAGCAGCTGAGCAAAGAACCTGTTCGCTACAGTGGTAAATCTGTTCGCGTAACAGCCAGTATTGGCGTTATATCCGAACATCCGACGATGACAGGCCAGGCGGACATTCTACTGAAGAAGGTCGACGACCTGCTTTATCACGCCAAGCACAATGGTCGGAATCGTGCTGTTGCCCCTGATGATGTCCAGGTTCTTAACCAGGGCTGAATGCGGAAAAACAGGAACCTAAACTGCCCCAATAGACAGGATCGACATACTGGCCTGTCAGCACATCTCACCTACACTTATACAAGACTTAGTAAGCGTGGGAGCTGGGATCGATGTTCTCGAATCCTGATAAAGCCATTATTCAGGCCATGTGGGCCTCATTAGCGATCGCCCGATTAACCCCGGCCGGCCAGGTCTCGAGTGTCAGTCCGAAACTTTTGCAGCTACTTGGACGCTCCGAATCTGAACTGGTCGGCAAACCACTTGCCTGTTTGAGCAATGTTTCTGGCAGCACTTATTCAAACGATAATAGCGCTCAAATAACATCGGTTGATATTCAACACTCTGACGGGGCGAAACAGACCATTGAATGCAGCATTACGCCAGTCCGTAGTCGGGGAACACTAAAAGAACTCTGGGTGCAATTTCACGTTGAAGGTGGTTCTCAAGTTAACGCTAAGTCCAGGAATATCAGTGGCAACGACCGGGAAAAACTTGATGCCGTAAACAGCTTTGTGGCCATCATAGAATTTAAACCCGATGGCACCATCCTCTCTGCCAATCAGCCATTTCTGGATGCCATGGGCTATCAACTGTCCGACATCGTCGGTCAGCATCATCAAATATTTATGACAGACGAAGGCAAACATTCACATAACTACCAGACCTTCTGGTCGAAACTTGCATCGGGTGAAAATAATGCCGGGGAGTTTGTACGGAAAAATGCCAGAGGCGAAACCGTCTGGCTCCAGGCAAGTTACACTCCAGTGCACGATGATCAAGGCAAGGTTATTAAAGTCATTAAAATGGCTATGGATATCAGTGAAACCGTTCGACAGAAAGAAAAGCTGCGCCTGATATCTATGGTCAGCGACTGCTCCAGTAACTCTATTGTCATAACGGATGGTGAAGGGAAAGTCGTATATGCCAACGACGCCTTCACCATGAAATCTGGCTATTCGCGCGACGAAATTATGGGTAAGACACCAGGCAGCTTCCTTCAGGGCGAACACACTGACCCAGAAACAGTTGCCTTTATCAGCGAGAAAGTCCGGGCGGAAGAGCCCTTCTATGCCGAAATCCTCAACTACCACAAGAATGGTACGCCCTACTGGACAGCACTTTCAGTTAACCCGGTACTCGACAGTTCAGGATGGCTCAGTAACTTCGTATCAGTACAGGTTGATATAACCAATACCAAAAGCAAGTCGATGGAATATACGCGGCGGGTTGAAGGGATTGAATCTACAACCCCAGTCTGTGAATGGAGCCCGCAGGGAGAGCTAATCCGTATGAACCCAGTTCTGCTGGAGCTTCTCGGCTTTAACTCAATTGAAGATGCT
>JAYNJA010000002.1:41377-43840 GCA_038109705.1 Thalassolituus sp.
TTGCAGAACATTGTTTCGGATCAGGATTTCAGAGAACTCAGCAACGGCCATCAGATTGTTAATGAGTATGCACTGGATAATGCAGCGCAGAAAAAAACCTGGCTTAACCTGACGATCTGCCCGATCAGGAACTACATTAACAAGATTTCCTGTTTCGTTGTCTACGGTATAGACGTTACAGCAAAAGTTGAAGCCGCCAGAGTGACTGACCAGGAAATGAGCCAGGTACTGACGTCGAGCGAAAGGATTGCCGACATCATTAAAGTCATTAACGATATTTCGGCCCAGACTAACTTACTGGCATTGAATGCAGCGATAGAAGCAGCACGAGCAGGAGAGGCCGGCCGTGGTTTTGCGGTTGTTGCTGATGAAGTAAGAAACCTGGCCACCCGGACTGGTGAGTCCGCCAATCAGATCCAGGAGCTTGTTCACGAAACTGGAACGCGGGTAAGCAAGCTCGCTCAATCACTGAAAAAACTTAGTACTGGCTAAGTTATTCGAAATTTGAGAAATGTTGCCTCAGTTCTGAGGCAACGTTATTGCGGGAAATTACAGGGTAACCTGAATATCCGAGATCACCGCATTGGCAATTTCGCAGGCAGCATCAACATCAGAACCTAATGCGAGCGCAACACCGAGACGACGCTTACCCGCCACTTCTGGCTTACCAAACAAACGAATCTGAGTATCTGCACGCATCAACGCCGCAGTCAGGTTACCAAACTGCATTTTATCTGAGTCTCCAGCAACCAGCAGAACCGAAGATGCGGATGGCCCCACCTGACGGATTGCAGGAATCGGCAGACCCAGAATTGCGCGTGCGTGCAAAGCAAACTCTGACAGGTCCTGAGAAATCAGCGTGACCAGACCCGTATCGTGTGGGCGCGGCGATACTTCGCTGAAAATAACCTCATCACCCTTAACAAATAATTCAACGCCAAACAAACCACGACCACCGAGATCTGAAGTTACTTTTTCGGCAATTTCCTGCGCCCGTTTCAGAGCTGCATCGGTCATCGCCTGAGGCTGCCAGGATTCCTGATAATCGCCATCTTCCTGGCGGTGACCAATCGGATCACAGAAGCTGGTGACTGTGTTGCCATTACCGTCGTTATGACGAATAGTCAGCAGGGTAATTTCAAAATCAAAATCAACAAAACCTTCAACGATGACCTTACCCTTACCCGCACGTCCACCTTCCTGAGCATAGGCCCATGCATCAGCCACCTTGTCCGCAGAGCGAACAAAGCTCTGGCCTTTACCAGAGGAACTCATGATCGGTTTTACCAGACACGGCAGACCAATCTCTTCAACAGCGGCTTTATATTCATCTTCCGTTGCGGCAAAACGGTACGTCGACGTCGGGACTTCTAACGTCTCAGCGGCAAGACGACGGATACCTTCACGGTTCATAGTCAGTTGCGTTGCACGCGCTGTCGGGACAACGTTAAAGCCTTCAGATTCCAGAGCGGCGAGAGTATCGGTAGCAATGGCTTCGATTTCAGGAACGATCAGCGCAGGTTTTTCTTCTTCGATAACACGACGCAAGGCATCGCCATCCAACATTGAAATAACATGGCTACGATCAGCCACCTGCATTGCTGGTGCATTTGCGTAACGGTCAACGGCAATCACTTCACAGCCAAGGCGCTGCAATTCAATCGCTACTTCTTTACCTAATTCGCCAGAGCCGCATAACAGAACGCGGGTTGCCGTCGGAGAAAATGGGGTACCAATGGTTGTCATAACTATTCCTGAAGCTAATATCTGAAACTGCTCAATCTGCGGTTGAGACTGAGAAAAAATTCATCGCAGCGCGTTCGCGCTCGGCAACGTTCTGCATTACTTTCTGACGCTGTTCATTATCCATAGCGCCCCAATCAGTAATTTCCTGGCCAGTGCGATAACAACCAAGACATACGTCATTTTCGTCAAGAGCACAGATACTGACACAGGGCGAGGTTACGACATTACTCATAATTCGATTTCCTCGAGATTTTCGCTGTAGAAGTTCGCATTGTGTACGTAATGCGCGGCACTGGCTTCAAGCAGCTTTTTCTGACCGTCATTCAATTCACGCTTAATAACCGCTGGCGAGCCAACCACCAGAGAACCATCCGGTATTTCCATACCTTCAGGAACCAAAGCATTCGCACCAATAATGCAGTGTTTACCAATTTTTGCTTTATTAAGAATGACCGCACCGATACCGATTAAGGAATAATCACCTACTTCACAACCATGCAGCATTGCCTGATGGCCCACTGTTACACCCTGCCCCAGAGTCAGTTTTATACCGGAATCCGTATGTAACACCGCACCATCCTGAACGTTAGACTGGCGACCAATCGTAATGGTGTCGTTATCGCCGCGCAGAGTCGCGTTAAACCAAACACATGTTTCGTCCACCAGAACAACAACGCCGATTACCGTAGCGTTATAAGCTACAAATACTGTGTTTCC
>JAYNJA010000002.1:43850-44311 GCA_038109705.1 Thalassolituus sp.
GTAGAACATAGAGTCTCCTGTCGGCTTGGTGTCTGGAGCCTGATCTGATCAGAACTTGAGTTTGATATCGCAATCCCAGAAATTATTCATCATCTCCGCAATCATCATTGCGGTCAGTCCCCAGATGTGAAATTCGTCATAGTCATAACTCGGGATACGGATATTACCACGCTCAAAATATTTCGCTGGCTTCTCCCGGAACAGGCTGAGCGGCACCTCGAATACGGCATCCAACTCTCCGGGGTTAGCAGTATGTTGCAGCCCCGGTGGAATAACTGCTAATACAGGGGTGACCAGATAACCAAACCGGGACACCACCTGATCTAACTCTCCCAGTACCGTTGCATGTTCTGCCAGCAACCCGACCTCTTCATTTGCCTCGCGCAGGGCCGTGGCAATAATACTTTCATCCTCTGGGTCCCGCTTGCCTCCCGGAAATGCCACCTCCCCCTGATGAGAGG
>JAYNJA010000003.1:0-12606 GCA_038109705.1 Thalassolituus sp.
CGTTCTTATGCACGCCACCGACAAACCAGTAACGCTGACGGATTTTATCATTGGTGGTGGTCTTGGATTCGATCTTCACCTGTACCGGATCATGCAGGTGAGTTTCAGCAACACGCTGAATTTCTTTCGGCATGGTCGCAGAGAACAGGGCGACCTGACGCTGTTCCGGTGCCTGTTCCAGAATCCAGTTAACGTCGTCGATAAAGCCCATGCGCAGCATTTCGTCGGCTTCATCGAGAACGACCGCTTTAATATCAGCCAGACTCAGGGTGCCACGACGCAGGTGGTCCATTACACGACCTGGCGTACCAACAACCCACTGTGGGCCGCGCTTCAGATCGCGCAGCTGGGAACCGTAATCAGAACCACCATAAATCGCAGTGACTTCAATACCGTTAATGTAACGGCTGTAGGTTTTCGCCGCTTCTGCAACCTGTTGTGCCAGTTCTCGTGTCGGAGCCAGTACCAGTACCTGTGGCGAACGGAAGTCAGGGTTAGTGCGCACAAGCAGTGGCAGAGCAAACGCTGCGGTCTTACCTGTACCGGTCTGAGCCATACCCAGTACATCGCGACCTTCTAAAAGAGTCGGAATACTGTTGGCCTGAATGGCGGATGGAGTTTCGTAACCCAGTTCTTCAAGAACGCGGAGAACAGGAAAAGGCAGGCCCAGGCCAGCAAAGCCTGTGCTAGTAGTATCGGTCATGTTGTATCACCTGTGTGTGCAAACGCTGAGGGCTTTCCGCTAACGGCCAGATCCGGCTGGCCACGCTACGTCTCCACGCTGCAATACACGGCTGAGCCCAACGTAACTTTCAAAAGGGCGCGGAGTATACATAAATACGTACCGTTACGCTTGCATTAATTCGCCCTGTAACAAAAAAACGGCGCAAAAGTCAGCGTCCCTGCGTATAATCGCCGCCTTTCTAAGAGGAGAGCTAACATGTTGAAAGTTAACGAATACTTCGATGGCAAAGTGAAATCAATCGCTCTGCAGACCGAAACCCTGCCTGCGACCGTTGGTGTAATGGAAGCCGGTGAGTATGAATTTGGCACCAGCCAGAAAGAAGTCATGACCGTTGTATCCGGTTCTATGGACGTTCTGCTGCCAGGCGCCAGCGAGTGGGCAACCTTCGCGAAGGGTGAATCTTTCGAAGTTGAAGCAAACGTGAAGTTTCAGGTTCGCATGAGCGGCCAGACTGCTTACTTCTGTACTTACGAATAAGTAAGCAGCTATAAGTACTTCTGAGCACTTCTGACTGCAGCCACCTTTCAGCTTTCGTAGCGGAGGCTGCAGTTTCAGTTATGCCAGTCGAAGCTCGTCCACAGGTACAGGACGACTGAAATAGAAGCCTTGATAGGTTTCACAGCCATTCTCCCGCAGGAATTCCAGCTGCCCTTCGGTTTCTACCCCCTCAGCAAGCACGGCAAGCCCCAGACCTTTTGCCATCTGAATAATGGTACGGGTAATCACCTTCCCTTCTTCATCGACATCGGCACTCTGTACAAATCCGCGGTCAATCTTCAGCTTATCAACACGATATCGATGCAGATAAGCCAGCGATGAGTAGCCGGTACCAAAATCGTCAACCGCCAGCGCCACACCCAGCTCTTTCAGGCCAGCAATGGTATTGAGCACCTGCGGGCTTGGCTCCAGTAACGCACCTTCGGTAATTTCCAGTTCAAGCCAGCTTGGATCAATACCGGTTTCTTTCAACAACCCCGAAAGACGTGCCACCAGCCCCCCCGCCATAAAGGTCGGCTGGGTAATATTCACTGCGACAACAATGCGCTCCAGCCCCTCTGCCTGCCAGCGAGCCACCTGACGACAGGCCTTCTGCAGTACATAACTATCAAGATCAGGCATCAGGCCATTGTCTTCGGCGACAGGCAGAAAGCGGCCCGGAGGAATCACTTCATCGTCCTCTGTATGCCAGCGGATGAGAGCTTCTACGCCAGTGACTTTGCCACTGGTAATACAGACCTGAGGTTGATAATAAAGACGCAGTTCATCGTCCTGCTGCAGCGCAACACGTAGCTGATTACCGAGCTCCAGGCGGTCAGATACCGCCTGCGTCATCTCATTACTGTAAAAGCGGAAGCTGTTGCGCCCCTGCTGCTTTGCCTGATACATGGCAACGTCAGCGTTACTCAGCAGCTGCGTCACGTCGGCACCATGTTCCGGAAAGAGAGTTATTCCCAGACTTGCACCAATATGTAGATCTTTGCCAACGCCGACATCAAACGGAGTTTTCAACAGATCAAGAATAATCCGGGCGACATTGGCGACCTGCTGATCGTTAGCGACGTTTTCGAGCACCACAACGAAGTCATCCCCGCCCTGACGCGCAACGGTATCGCTGTCGCGCAGTCGCTGGCGCATACGCTTAGCAAATTCCTGCAACAAGCGATCACCTGCCGGGTGACCAAGACTGTCATTGATGTGTTTGAAGTGATCGAGGTCGATGGCAATCACCGCTACCTTGCGGTTATTAGTTGTCGCATCATTGATTGCACCTTCAAGACGGCTGAGTAACAGGTGCCGGTTTGGCAGATTCGTCAGCGAATCGTAGTTAGAGAGGTGCTGAACCTGTTGCTCATGCTCTTTAATACGCGACATATCCGAGAACACGCCGACGTAATGGGTAATGCGTTTCTGCTCATCGCGGACTTCGGTGATGGTCAGCCACTGCGGATAGGTTTCGCCGTTTTTACGCTTATTCCAGATTTCTCCACGCCAGTAGCCACGTTCTTTCAGCTGACTGTTCATACGCCGGTAGAAGTCTTCATTATGCCGGTTCGATCGTAAAAGAGAGATTTTCTCACCCATTACTTCGCGCTCGGCATAACCGGTAATGGTACTGAAGGCCGGATTCACAGCTTCGATTTCGCGGTCGGCGTTGGTAATCACCACCCCTTCCATCGAAAATTCAAATACGGTCATGGCAAGACGCAGGCGATGTTCACGAGCCTGCTGTTCGGTGATGTCCTGAATTGAACCGACGCGGGCAACGACGCGCCCTTCGGCATTTACGATGACTTCGGCGCGGCCATGAATGACTTTTTCTTCGCCAGAGGGTGGCACAATCCGGTAAATCATATCGGACGGTTTGCACTGGTTCATGCTCTCCGTCAATGTGCGCGCAACCCGCTCTATATCGTCAGGATGAACATATTCAAAATAATTGCCCAGACTGACCACATCGACAGCGCCTTCCTGTTCAAAAATGGCCGCCGCTTGCGGAGTAATAGTAATGCGATCATTCTCAACGTCGTCATACCAGGAGCCGATCTTTGCAAGGCGCTCGGTCTGGCGCAACAATCGTTCACGATCTTCCAGTGTTGCCATTACATGCAGACGCTCCTGCATCAGACAGCACAACTGTGCGAAAGTACCGAGCTGTGCCATTTTACGCGATGACAAGGGCGCCCGGTCGGCTTCAAAAGTCAGAAAGAAATGGCCGATGACACCATGGTTATCAAGCAGCGGAATTTGCGTGACACGGTCCCCTGCCAGAGACTCCCGAATGCTTTTCTCCAGTGCATTCTCATCTTTTTCGTCTGTGCAGCGAGGCACAACGCCGGAGTTGTTCTCGCTCAGGTATTGTTGAAACAATACATCGTCAATCTTGTTCTGCTGAAAAGACACGGTCACCAGCAATTGAGGACGCCGGACAGATGGATCTCCGGTGACAAAAAGAGCTGCACCAGACGCCTTAAGTATCCGTGCAATCTGTAGCAGCGCGCCTTCAACGTCGGCTGCGAATGATTCCTGACGTGTAGTCAGGAACACACGCATAGTACGCTCCAGAATCGTCTCCAGGCGTATGTCAGAAGCACCGAAGCGTCCTCCGCGGCTTGTTCCAGCACGGCGACTTTCTTCCTCTACCCGCTTCCAACCTTCACTCGGCTGGTAGCTACCATCAGCTGCAGATGCCAATGCATTCATGTCAAACTCCACCACCTGAGTGCGACAGGGTGTCCCCTGTCCTGCAGCACCGGTATCATGTTCTGTAATTCTCTGTAAGCAGAAGAAGTCTAGACGAAATTCCCCGCTGGAATTTATGTTTAGCACTACTGATGTCAATTTACGACGCAGTATATCCTCACAGGCCAAAATGGTAGAAATAACAGTAATGTTCAGCAAAAATGACCTGATTGATCTGGTGCAGCACACCATGCCGTTTGGTAAGTACCAGGGCCGGAGACTATGTGACATACCGGAAGAATATCTGCTGTGGATGCAACGTAAAGAGTTTCCGTCCGGGCGTCTCGGAACGCTCCTCGCACTTATGCTGGAGATCCGCATCAACGGCGCAGAAGAAGTACTGCAACCGCTCAAAAAACAGTACCCTGCTAAGCTACAGCAACCAGCAGATAAAGGGGTGCACTGATTTATGTCGGGTAAACAAGTAATACTGGGCTTGTTGGAATGTGACGTTCTCTATCGGGACCTCATCAACGACTATCAATCATACGGAAACATGCTGGCCAACCTGCTCACCCGATATGACCACCACATCGATTGTCGTTTTTATGCAATTCAGCAAGGGCACTTTCCAGCCGCTGGCGAGTGTGATGCCTATCTGCTGACAGGCTCAAAAACAGGAGTTTATGATAACGACGCCTGGCTGCCGGCATTGTCAGACTGGATTATCGATGCGTTCTAACGTAACGAACGCATGGTCGGTATTTGTTTTGGCCATCAGATGCTGGCACATACCCTGGGCGGCTTTGCTGCACGTAGCGATAAGGGCTGGGGAGTGGGTCACCATATGACGATGATTGATCATCGCCCTGTCTGGCTCAATGACGATACTCAGCAATACCAACTGATTTACAGCCACCGGGATCAGGTACAACGCCTGCCAGAAGGTGCCAGACGACTATCTGGAAGCGACTTTTGTGAATATGCCGCCTGGTACTTAGATGACAGAATCCTTAGCTTTCAGGGACACCCTGAATTTACCAGCGAATATTTCCGCCGTTTGTTGGAGCGTCGCCGCGAAGACGTTGGAGATGAATTGCTAGACAGTGCTCTCGAAAGTATTGAGCAGCCCAACGATTCCGAACGCATCGCGCGCTGGATAATTGAATTTATTCACCTGCCGCGGGCTTAAAGCGGTTTGATTCAGAAGTGGTCGTTTCTCCGGGTGATTGCTCAGCAATCAACGCTCGTGCAATCCGTGTCAGATCCAGTGTTGGAACGGTGCGCGGGCCCTCCTCAGATTGAGTCCTGACCACAGAGCGAACGTTTTCAATCCTGGCAGCGCCACCTTTGCCCCCCGCAATGGTCATCGGGGCACGCTCGTCTTTCTCCCAGATTGTAGGCTCAACTCCCAACAATGCTGTCACCATTAAACCGATCCTTGTCCCATCAACGTCGATAACTAACACGCTGGACGTGCGGGTCAACTCCTTCGGTGGAGGAACATGGGTCAGCACACTGGTGCAGAAGACAGGGATTGGCTTACCCCGGGAAAACACCAACCCTTGGGCAAAACCGGCTTCAGAGAATACATTGATCTTACCCGTCAGCGGCAATACTTCCGTGACGTTACGGATATCCGTCGCCCATAACTGGCCAGCATCAAATATCAACATTGAACGGGAATCTTTTTCGCTGCATTCGTCCTCATCGACTTCTGATGACTTATCTCCCAACTTATCCTCGACGCGCTGACGATGCTCCAGCGTCAGGCGCGCTATATTGACCAGCGAATCCTCGTGTAACATTGAGAGTGTATTCAATACCAGATAATAATCATTGTCTGAATTTTCAATATTGAGCTCTGTTGCCGCGAGGGCTCCCATCAAAAGAGACTGGTTCGGAACAGTTCCTGCTGGAATGACCGATCTCATGCTGTCGTTAACCGCAACCACGTCGACGACGCGATTAACGGCAAAAGCAATAATTCCATCGGCGAAGCGTATAAGAAATGCTTCTTTTTCGCCGTCACTCTGGCGCCCCTGGCCTAACAGTTCATGAGTACTGACAATCGGTATTTTCTGAGTGCCGTAAATGGTATCACCAATATAAAAATCAGATTCAATGACAGGTGGACGGATATCATTGAGCAGAATGGTGGCATAAATAGAAGTAGGCTCAACTGCTATTTTCAGTTGACCGACCTCCATCAGCATCAGATGCCCTGTCACCTTCGAGCTCTTTGCAACAAAGAAACCGGCTGGCTGACTTTCTATCTGTTTAACCCTCGGCATTCCCGGCAGGGCAAAAACATCTGCCGGAGAAATTAAGTTAACGTAGCTTTCATCTTCAGGATCCCGGAAGGATTCGCGGATAATCTGAACAGAGTCTCCCTCAAGCACAAATAAGGTGCGTGACTCTGGAATACTTTCCATTACCCCATCCAGGCGCTCAGCAACGAGACCAACGATCGCTCCTTCGTAAGAAGTTACCACTACGATCTGATCTGCGCCGTCCTCCACACAAGCTCCCACAAGTGAAGCCAGGTCAATCAGAGGAATGAGCGTACCACGCAGGTCCATCCCACCGACAATATATGGCGCCTGAATAGCAAAAGGCCGGATGTCCCGGAGGGGAACCACCTCTTTCAGACATGCGAGGGGCAAACCAAGGCGCAGTTGACCAATACGGAAGACACCATATTGGTTTTCAAAGTTATTCATCGCTTCTGCATTGTCAGCTGGAGATCACTGATAATCTGATTCACAGAATCCATGCTGTCACGCTGCTCACTGGTTTTTTGAGAGATTTTCTCGACATACATTGACAGATCCTTGACCTGAGAAATAATACTCTCAAAACTGGTCGCTGCCTGCGAGGACACTTCCGCACCGGTACGGACCTCCGCAACTGCATTATTAATCAGCGCGGATATCTGTCCTGCAGCATCAGCACTACGTTCGGCAAGCTTGCGCACCTCTGTCGCCACCACCGAGAAGCCCACACCCTGTTCTCCGGCCCGGGCAGCCTCAATCGCAGCATTAAAGGCGAGCAGGTTCGTCTGACTGGAAATCTCTGTGATGATATCGACAATTTCTCTGACTTGTTCTGAGCTTGTCTGGATACGTCGAATAGAATTAATCGACTCTGTAAGCGCCAGACTACCAGCTTGTGCCGCGCCTGCGGATTCTACCGCGATCATGCCAGCTTCATCGCTGTTGCGAGCGACATCAGTAATACTCAACATGAGTTTTGCAACTTCTTTGCTCATTTCAAGCGAACGCGCAGCCAGCGCTTTTTCGAGCTCAACTTCTTTCGTTACGTCGTAAGCATACTTCACAATTTTTACCACCCGGCCATTAAGATCCAGGATCGGGTTATAAGTTGCCTGAATCCAGACCGTGCGGTTGTACTTACCCACACGACTGAAGCGACCGCTGATGAGTTTTCCTTCATTCAGCGTAATCCAGAAATCACGATAGTCTTCGCTCTGAATGTACTCAGCCGTACAGAAGCCGCTGTGGTGCTGACCTTCAAGCTCCCGCATCGTATACCCCATCGCTTTTAGAAAATTGCGATTCGCTGTCAAAATGTTCCCTTCGAGGTCATATTCAATAACCATCTGACCACGGTCCATTGCTTCAACTTTGGCCTGGTACTCAGCATTGCTTAATTTGGTCTCGGTAATATCAGTGGCAAATTTCACGATTTTTATCGGATGTCCGTGCGGGTCAAAAACAGGGTTATAAGTAGCGTGAAGCCAGATTTCTTTACCGCCCTTACCCATACGCTGGTATTCGCCCACGTCGTACTCTCCACGCCCCAACCGCTCCCAAAAGTTCTGATACTCAGCAGTACTGGAGTAGCTACTGTCGACAAACATCCGGTGATGATGGCCACGGATTTCTTCAAGGTTATATCCGGTGAGGTCGAGGAAATTCTTATTGGCATGACGGATTTTTCCGTCAAGATCAAATTCAACAATACACTGCACACGTTCGATAGCGTTCAGCTTACTGGTCGTATCCAGCTGTCTGATTTTCGTTTGCGTCACATCCTGTGCCAGCACAATGACCTTATTCACCAGCCCGTCCAGACCAATAACCGGGCTCATAGTTGTGCTAAACCAAACCTCACGGTTAGCGATTCCCTTGCGGCGTATTTCGGTCTGAACTGCGCGACCTTCGAGTAACTGGCGCCAGATATCCAGCGATGCAGATGAACCGATATCACTGTCGAACATAATAAAACTATCATTACGACCAATTAATTCTGTAGAGCTGTATCCCAGTGCCTGCTCCGATTCACCATTAATATATGAGATAGTTCCGTCTTTGCTATATTCAAGAATACAATTGCTTTTCGACACCGCAGCCATACGTGCTTCTACTTCAATATGCGTCTGTTTGTCTGACGTAATGTCGCGGCAATACTGTACGACTTTAAAAGGTCGCCCTTTCAGGTCAAGGATCGGGTTGTAAGTTGCACTGATCCATACACGCTTGCCGTTTTTTCCTATGAGCAGATATTCGCCACTGTCGTGAATCCCCTTACTTAACCGCATCCAGAACTGTTTGTAGTCAGCGGACAAAGCAGTTTCCCGGTCAACGAGCATGCGATGGTGATGGTTTTCTACCTCTTCATATTCATACCCCATTAAATTCAGGAAGATATCATTGGCTGCAATAATATTGCCGTTCATATCGAACTCTATGACGCCTTGAGAGCGACCAATCGCTGCGACTTTCCCATCGTCCTCCAGAGTTTTTGTTTTGGCTTCGGTAATGTTGTGTGCGTATTTCACGACCTTGTAAGGTCGGCCCTCCAGATCCAGAATTGGCGTATAGGTCGCTTGTAACCAAACGCTGTTGCCCTGGGAATCCAGACGCATAAACTCACCAAAGGCAGGGTTGCCCTCTCTCAGTTCCTGCCACAGCAGGCCATATTCATCAGAATTGCCGTATTCAGTCGTACAGAACATCCGGTGATGCTTACCGATCACCTGTTCGGCATCATAATTTACGGTGCGTAAGAAAAGATCGTTGGCAAAGAGAATATTGCCGTCTAAGTCGAATTCTACGATCGCCTGTGTACGCCCTATCGCATTAAGTTTGCTTTCTTCTTCCAAAGCTCTGAGTTTTTCGGCGGTAATGTCACGCTCTACTTCAACGAACTTCACCAAGCGATTATCGGCGTCATACACAGGAAGATAAGATGAAGATACCCAGATGAAGTGTCCATCAACATGCTTCAGGCGAAATTCACCACTACGCTCACGCCCTTCATTAAGGTCTTTCCAGAACCGGTCAAAGTCGCGCGATTCGGCAAACTCGATGGGCGCCAGATTCGCGTATTCCATGTTTTTAAGGGCTGATTCGGTCGTACCCAACATTTCAGCATAGCGGTGGTTTGCAACCTGCAATACCCCCTTCAGACTGTATTCAGCCGTTGCCTGCGTGCGGTCGAGTGCTTTAACTTTACCTTCCTGGTTGTACGCCTCGATACGAACTGCGGTGATGTCATCCGCCTCCATAAGAACGCCGGTAATTTCACCGTCGATATTGCGTAGTGGGCTGTAGCCGATATGCAGATACATATCCCAGCCGTCGCTGTTAACCCTTGGGAAGTCGCGTGTGACGCTGCCCCCACCAATGATCATCTGCCACAGTTGCAGGTAATCGTGAGAAGCGACATCCATAGGCCTACATATGTCGGCGTGTTTCAGCTCACCGATATGGCTTTCATCGAAGCCAAACAGGTCAGTAAATTTCTGATTAACGCGGGTCAGCACACCGTCGGTATCAAATTCAGCGATGCAGTGGGTATCGTGGATGGTGTCGAAGTAAGAACCCCATAACGCTACTTGCTGCAATATGTCTTTGTGTTCATCGCCGAGCCGTTTCTCAATTTCTTTAATCGTGATCACCTGAAACTCCGATCTGGAATGGGCACCTTTAGATCAGGTATAGCACAGGGCGGAACGTCCCACCGGAACAAGCCGAAGAAGGAAGGTGTCAGTCGTTACAGGCCAGATACACAGGCCTCACTCAAGTGCTGTTCAGGAACTGCCGCATCAGACAGCGGGCCAATTAAGGTGTCCGAGCAAGCAAGAAAGCCGTGAAAGTTGCCTGGATGAGGGCGCTGAGAAGCCCTGAAGGGAGAAAACGGCTCACGTATCGCAACATGAGCACAACAATCAGATACAATTTTTAGTCGAGAAACTTGGCTACGTACCAACAACTGGCTTGTTTCTCAAAGCCTTGTTCATCAGCCCAGGCCAGCCCTGACCTCACCAATTCCTCAGCCAGGCCCTTGCCACGTAGCTTAAACGGCACATAGGTATGAGTGAAATTAATCCCACTGGCGCTGACTTTGTAGTCGAGAACGCATGTGTGTCCGTCCTGCTCGATAATAAAACGGTTGGCTTCCGGTTGGTGCTGAACCATAAGAGACTCCTGTTAACAACTACAAGTGTTGATGCCTGGCGAAAAGGCTAGTGAATGCGATGAACCGGCAGTTCCAGCGGTCCGGGCCGGTAGCCCAGGAGCTCGAGGGATGCATGATAACGATCACTGCCATCGACGCTGAACTCGAAGCTATAACGCCGGCGCCAGCGCAGCCTGCCTCGCACCAGCGATAAGCGCAGAGAGGCCAACGCCACCGTATCGTCCAGCAACTGCAGATCTTCCCGCGCACACTCGCGCTTCAGATGCTTCATTGCCAGTTGGCGCGCTGCCTGCTGCCGCTGCAGAAACGCCCAGCCCAGGGGCACGCCACCTCCGACCAGTGCGATCAGTAATAATTCCACGGGTTTCATTCGCTCGTATCTGGGTTGACGGGTATACTACCGCAAATTTCGTCCCCCGCCTGCGGAGAACATCATCATGGCCCAACGTGCCTGCGCCTGCCATATTCTGGTAAAAACCAGAGAACAGGCCGAAGATCTTCTGAAACAGCTTGATAAGGGTGCCGAGTTCGACAAGCTGGCCCGTAAATTCTCCACCTGCCCGTCTGGTAAAAACGGCGGTTCACTGGGGGAGTTCGGGCGTGGCGACATGGTCAAACCCTTTGACGATGCGGTCTTTAAAGGACCCCTGCTGAAAGTACAGGGCCCGGTCAAAACCAAATTTGGCTGGCACCTGATCAAAACCATCTACCGTCAGTAACACACTATGGCTACTCCCGGATTATTTCATACCCTGAAGGTCACCGACGTTCAGGCGCAAGGTCATTATCTCGACGACGGCGAAGGCGGACGTATACTCCTGCCTAAGCGTTATGTACCGGAAGGTACGGAACCGGGGGATGAGCTCAATGTGTTTGTTTACCTCGACTCGGATGACCGTATTATCGCGACGACGCAGCGCCCGCGGGTGCAGCTGCATCAGGCCGCCTGTCTCGACGTTAAAGACGTCAACAAAACAGGGGCCTTCCTTGACTGGGGTCTGCCGAAGGATCTGTTTGTGCCCTTCGCCGAACAGAAACAGAAGATGGAAGCCGGTAAGCAATATGTCGTCTATGTGACCGAAGACAACACCGGCCGTTTAATCGGCAGCGCCCGTCTCAATCGTTTTATCCGCGACGAAGCGAAAAGCGAATGGCCCGGCGCACCGGCTCCGTTTGAAACCGGTGATAAGGTCAAACTGCTGATCGCTCAACGCACCGACATTGGTTACAAGGCCATTGTTAATGACAAATTCTGGGGTGTACTGCACGACAGCCAGATTCACAAAGCCATCCGTGTTGGTCAACGCATGGAAGGCTTTGTCCGTCGACTGCGTGAAGACCACCGTCTGGATCTCAGTCTGGAGCCTATTGGCCATAAACGCACCGATCCACTCGCAGGCCGCATTCTGAAAAAACTCGGAGAGTCGAATGGCACCCTGGGCCTGAACGATTACAGCCCGGCCGAACTGATTGAGATGCACTTCGGTGTCAGTAAGCGTGCGTTCAAGATGGCCATCGGTAAGCTGTTTAAAGAACGTAAAATCGTCATCGAAGAAAACGGCATCCGCCTGGCAACAGAGCAGGAACAGGCCGCAGGCACTAAGAAGACCAACAGTGCTAAGCACGGTGATAAGAAGAACCTGCAGCGAAAACCGGATCAGAAAAGAGCTGAGAAGGTCAACAGCAAAACTGCTGGTACAGATACCCCTGACACAAAAGCCAACGTCTGGTCTGCTAAAGCAGGGAAAAATTCTGATGCCGGCAAACCGCAGAAGACCTCGGTCCGCAGCAAGGCCTCTGACCACAGCAAGACAAAGCCAGCTCAGCAGGATAAGGCTGCGAAGTCAGACAAACCCGCAGCTGCGAGTAAAAAGACAGTTTACAGAAACCCGAAAACGAAAACCGAGAGCACCCTGCGGCTGAAAAAGTAAGCCGATTTGCGTATAGTGCACCGCTTTCAATACCCAACAGCATATCCCTACAGGACAGCCCGTGATTTCTACAGCCAATATCACAATGCAGTTTGGCGCTAAGCCGCTGTTTGAAAACATCTCCGTTAAGTTCGGCGACGGTAACCGCTACGGCCTGATCGGCGCCAACGGCTGCGGCAAGTCGACTTTCATGAAGATCCTCGGCGGTGACCTGGAGCCGTCCGCCGGCCAGGTGATGCTCGAACCCAACGTGCGCCTCGGCAAGCTGCGTCAGGATCAGTTCGCCTACGAAGAGTTCAGCGT
>JAYNJA010000003.1:12616-12896 GCA_038109705.1 Thalassolituus sp.
CGCCGGTAACGTCAGCATCTCGCCGGGCGAGCGTATGGGTAAGCTACATCAGGACCAGTTCGCGTTCGAAGAATTCACCGTGATCAACACTGTGATGATGGGCAACAAAGAGCTGTGGGCAATCAAAGAAGAGCGTGATGCGATTTACGCCAACCCGGAAGCGACCGAAGACGACTACATGCGCGCCGCCGAACTGGAAGGCGAATTTGCTGAGCTCGATGGCTACACCGCAGAGAGCCGTGCTGGTGAACTGTTAATTGGTGCAGGTATTGGCACTGAG
>JAYNJA010000003.1:12906-27927 GCA_038109705.1 Thalassolituus sp.
CCGGCTGGAAACTGCGTGTGTTACTGGCACAGGCACTGTTCTCTAACCCGGACATCCTGCTCCTTGACGAACCAACGAACAACCTCGACATCAACACCATCCGTTGGCTCGAGGGCATCATCAATGACATGAAGTGTACGATCATCATCATCTCGCACGACCGTCACTTCCTGAACTCTGTCTGTACTCACATGGCGGATATCGACTACGGCACCATCCGTATCTATCCGGGCAACTACGACGACTTTATGATCGCGTCGACGCATGCCCGTGAACGCCTGCAGGCTGACAACGCGAAGAAGAAAGCACAGATTGCTGAACTGCAGCAGTTCGTGTCACGCTTCTCGGCAAACGCCTCTAAAGCGAAGCAGGCCACCAGCCGTGCCAAACAGATCGACAAGATCAAGCTCGACGATATCAAACCATCCAGCCGTCAGAGCCCATACATCCGCTTCAATCAGGAGAAGAAGCTGCATCGTCTGGCTCTCGAGATCGCCGATCTGGCGCACAGCTACGATGGTGAAGCCCCACTATTCAAGAACACCAACCTGATGATCGAAGCCGGTGAAAAGATCGCCGTGATCGGTGCCAACGGCGCGGGTAAAACAACGTTCCTGAAGTGTCTGGTCAACGACATCACTCCAACTGGCGGTACGATTAAGTGGGCTGAAAACGCCGATATCGGTTACTACGCTCAGGATCACGAATACGAGTTCGCAAAGGGCGGCACTCTCTATGAGTGGATGGAAAACTGGAAAACCCTGAAGCATGACGACCAGGCCGTACGCGGTACTCTCGGTCGTCTGCTGTTCAACCAGGACGATATTAAGAAGCAGGTAAAAGTCTGCTCCGGTGGTGAAAAAGGTCGCCTGCTGTTCGGTAAACTGATGATGGCAGACCACAACGTACTGCTGATGGACGAACCGACCAACCACATGGATATGGAATCTATTGAGTCGCTCAACCTGGCTCTTGAGATGTACGAAGGCACGTTGGTATTCGTATCTCACGACCGTGAGTTTGTATCCTCGCTGGCGACCCGTATTATCGAAATCCGGGACAACGAGATCGTCGACTTCCACGGCACCTACGATGAGTACCTGAAGTCACAGGGTATTGAATAAACCCCATGCCCTTAAGTGCAGTGAATAACAACACTGCACTCTATTCCAGCACGATCTAAGCAGGCTGCACGGCAAACGTGCAGTTCCTGCTACTTCTCTTGTAAAAAAACGGTAATTTTCTGGCGCAGACTTTGCTGATATCTGGTTTTTACTCATATCAGTTGGAGTACTTACCGTGAGAATTATGCTGTTCACTCTGGTTCTTGTTCTGATTCCTCTGGCTACGCCCAATCTCAGTTGGGGGATGACCGATGCGGAAGCAATTAACGTTTCAGGTCGTCAACGTATGTTGTCGCAACGCATGATGAAGAGCTATCTCATGCTCGGCGCAGAAATCAAAGCCGACGAAGCTCAGCATCAGCTTGATGATGCTGTCGCCATGTTCGAGGCTCAGTTTCTGGCCCTGCGCGACTATGCACCAACAGAAGACATCAATGCCCTGCTCGACAAGGTGGAAGTGATCTGGCTTGAGCACCGTCAGGAAATTCTGGGCAAGCCGGATAAGTCTGCAGCGGTCGTTCTGATGCAGGATAATCTGAAGTTACTGAATGCCTGTAACGACGTCGTTAAGGCCATTGAAGTGCATTCGGGGATATCAAGTGGCCGCCTGGTCAATATTTCCGGACGTCAGCGCATGCTGTCGCAAAAAATTGCAAAGGTCTACATGGCACTCGCCTGGAAAATTGAAGAGCCGCGTTTGCAGGATGAGTTTGCAACGGCTGTTAAACTGTTTGATGAATCGCTCAATGAACTGCAGGAAAGTCACGACAACACCAGCGAGCTCAACCTGGCACTGGCTAAGGTGGGCAACCAGTGGCGCTTCTCCCGCTCAGGCTTCGATCTGAGTGACGAGGGGCGTTTCGTGCCTACGGTGATCTCAGTAACCACTGAATCGATTCTGAAAAAGATGGATACGATTACCGGGCAATATCAGGATGTCATGCACCAGCAGCAGTTACTGGCCAGCGAATAGCAAGCTCTCCCTTCTGCGTCATATCCGTCGCAGCATCAGAGCCAGAAGGAACACAGCATCCTTCTGGCTCTGTTCCCAGGTATAACCCAGTATCAACGTAGTAATGAGCAGAAAGATCCCGAAGCTGGTGCTATGCTTTTAAGTGTGGATCGCATGGGTGCATAGCGTTGCTGTAAGCAGTCAACAGCAAATCAAAGCTGACGGATATTAGTCGCCCTGATGCTTACCCATACAGGCCAATCCCAACCTGAATGAAGACGAACTCTGAACCAGAAGATACACTGAGTGTCTTATTTATTCAGACCTGTACGTCTGATCGTTATAATCAGGTTTTATTTTTACCTAAAGCAGGATAAGCAATATGCGTCCGGTAACCCGTGACGACTACCCGGTCGAAACACTTCATCGCATTGTCTCTGGCGTCACCTTTTTCAAAGAGTTGATGAAGGCAGATCCAGAACAGTTTGAACTGTTAATGAGCCAGGCTCGCTTTGTAACTGCCGATCCGGACGAAGTCATTCTGCACAAAGGAGACGCTGCAAACGTCCTCTATTTCCTACTCAAGGGTCAACTTGAAGTCCGCCAGAACGACCTCGCGGAAGAAACGCTGAACCAGATTAACCCTGGCGAACCATTTGGCGTTATGGCAATGGTACTCGACTCTGGCCGCTCGGCTTCTATCCGGGTTTCCGGCCGCCAGGCTCTGTTAGCCGGTCTGGAGTTCGATCTGTTCCGACATACCGACAGCGCCAGTATGTTTTCATTGGCAACCCGGCTGGTGTTTTTCCGGATGATTAACAGCAACATCCGTTGGGCGCTGGAACGTAATAAAATGTCCTCGCCTGATCATCCTCTGATTGCCAGAATGCGTGCTTTGCCTATCTACACAGGTGAGAAAGATACTGCTGCTGAACTGCACTCACTGATGGAGCTCGCTCATATACAGGCTGAGCTGTTACGCGACTGGAACGAATCATGATCTACCGCAGGTCACACTGAATCAGCATATCACTGTTCCTTCAACGAGACTTTCGGGTACTTCCGCCCACCCCCATACAGGCATAGAATTCGGATACATTCCTTTATCACCGGCCCGCTATGCCTGAATTCATCTTTTGGGTGTTGATCGCCCTCGCTGTTGTCGCACTTCTCGGCATTGTTTTCGAAGAAGTCATTCACGTTAATAAAGCTCAGACTGTGCTCTTCCTGGGCGCAATATCATGGATACTATTATTTGCCAGCAGCATTGGGCATGAAGAGCATAAGGCTGTCGAGCATGGTCTCACAGAGAATATTGGTGAAATCGCAGGTCTCTGGCTCTTTCTCACTGCTGCCATGACCTTTGTGGCCTACCTTAACAAAAAAGGCCTGATTGAAACCGCCATTTTTAAAGTATTACCGAACAAGATCAGTGAACGAAAGCTATTGCTTCTGACCGGACTATTCGCCTTTTTATTCTCGTCGCTGGCCGACAACATTACCGCAACGCTTGTGTCAGTCGCACTGATTCTGTCTCTCAAATTACCAAAAGAAAAAACGCTTCGTTTTGCTGCTGTCGCAGTTTTTGCCGTGAATTCTGGCGGAGTTGCCATGATTACCGGCGACGTAACGACTCTGATGATTTTTCTTGAAGACAAAGCCGAAATTACCAGTCTCCTTATGCTCGCAGGCCCTGCTATCGCGGGTGTATTGGGTTTAATACTGCTGGTTATGCTGCCTCTGTCCGGAGAAGTAACCATAGAGCGTACCAGTCACGACCTGCAGCGTATCGACCTGATTATTGCAGGCATTTTCTTAACAACGATTCTGACAACCATCGGCTTTAACGTCATGTTTGATATTCCCCCGGTCCTGACGTTTCTGACCGGGCTGGCGACCATGTTTCTGGTGGCACGGTTTATGGGCGAAGACACTGAAAATGACCCCATCATGGATTACATCCGCCGGATCGAATTTGACACTCTGATGTTCTTCCTGGGGATTCTACTGATTGTTGGTGCATTAAAAGAAATTCACGCCCTCGAATCCTTCGTCCGGATATACGAATACATTCCTGCGTGGCAGGCGAATTACCTGATGGGGCTTTTTTCTTCCGTCATTGATAATGTGCCCTTAACCGCAGCACTACTCAAATCAGACGTTATGATGAATCCGGGAGAGTGGTTGGCGCTGACTTACGCCGTAGGTGTGGGTGGCTCATTGCTGATTATTGGCTCCGCAGCCGGGATTGTGGCGATGAGCAAAATTGACGAGCTGACTTTTGGCTCTTACCTACGCTTTATTGTTGCGCTCCTGATCGCTTATACCGTCGGCTACGGTTTAACACTGGCCCTGGGTCAGGTAATTCACTGACACTCAGAACAACAGCGGAGATACCAGAATGTGCCTCCGCTGTTTCCAGGATAAATCAGCGATTCTGCTCGTAACGCATTGCTAAAGAACTCAATGCTCCTTCATGGGAATCCAGCCACTCTTTCATCTCTGCAGGAGCGGATGCCAAGGTCGGCCATTTAAGTCCATACCCGTGTGGTTGAAACAGAGGCGCAAACAGCGCGCAGGCAGTCAGATCCGCGCGACTGAATTCATTACCCACCAGATAGCGCGTATTCATATAGCTCTGACGCAGTTCACTAAGCAATTTATCCATGTCACTCATAGATTTATGCACAGTTGCCTCATTAATATCCATCCAGTTACGCATGGTCTTCGACATTTTCTGATAACCAATATAAAACAGCAGCTTAACAACGGGGCTCTGCTTTACCGTTAACAAAGGCACAATCACCGACGGGTAAGGTAAAAGGTAATGATAGAAAAAAGCGCGCACCCCCCGGCCAGCGACAAGATCCAGCCGTTCTTCCCACTGGCGGGCCTGCTCAGCAAGAATGGGATCTGCGGGTGTCAGAGGATATTCAGGAAACTTCGCATCCAGGTAATCGATGATTGCGTCGCTCCCCTGCACAATAATACCGTCATCATCGATCACCGGGACTTCGGACTTTTCCGCCATTGATAGAATACGGCTGGCGTGAGGACCAGGGATAAGATTAATTTTACGAAAAGGAATCTTCTTGTAATCCAACGCCCAACGTATTTTTTCGCAGTAATGGGAAACTGGGAACTGGTATAGCTTAATTGTCATCGAGCCTCCTCAACGGGAACCCGACGCACTCCGGATTTCCGACTGAAACTTCTGCCAACTCTCCATCAAGCTAGCAGCTTCCTGTGGGCTTTCACCACAGAATACTTCGACAGGGGCAATCACTGATCCTTTTACGACACAAGCTTCCTTAACTACTCCTGTCGCTACCAGCTTATTCCCCACATAAAAATCATGTCTGAAATATACGTACTTCTGATCCCATCCAATAAGAGACGTTTCCATCTTCAGGCGGGCCATAAACCCAACCGGGCGGATGTAGATCATTTCCTGCGCGGCGATAAGGCGCATTCCAGTACTTTGTTTCAGCTCATCACGAATTCCCCGCCAGTAACTGAAGCGCCCAAGCTCCATAAAGCTCAGGAAACGGAAATTCGGTAAGTGATTACGCCAACCCATATCGTGCGGAAGTATGCGATAGTGCTGCTCAGACACAGCACCTGGCACTAACCGCTGATTACGACTGAGTAACCAACGTACAAATAAACGTATAAACAGGTTCATTGTGTTCTCCAGCGATGACCTAAAGAAAAGCGCAACATCCGAAATCGTCAGGGCAGATAAAACTGCAGCTCGACTTCGGCCCCTTTGATGCTGTCTTCGACTGACAGCTCACGGGCTTCTTCAGATTCATCCCAAAGGATCTTGCCCGACAGATTCAGACGTTGATCCTCAGTGATCGGTCTGAATACATCTGGTAGAACTCCCTGGTCTGAAATCTGGCCATATTGCTTTTCCCAACTCATAGTAGGGAGAGTCAGATTTAATGGTTGCCTGTTATTTTTATTATCTTCAATCAGCTCCTTGAGAGGCTGATACATTTCTTTGTCTGTGATGGTTGCACTGATCATCTCAGAATCAATCACAGGCTCAGTTGTATCCTGTTCCTGCTCTTTCTTCTGGGAAGAAGCGCTCACTTTTTCACTGACAACTTCCGGAATAGGCTGCTTTCCACGCAAAATGTGCGTTGCGTCCTCGCGGCAGGCGCTGCAGAACAGAGCCATTAATAACATGCCGCTGAGACTCACCACCCGGGCAGTAAGTAACTTGTTCATCAATATTTAAACTTCAATTAGTCTATCACTCAGGGACTGGACGACCAATTGCGCCACACGTAAATTCCAGTCCTAAAGAGTCGATCAGTTCACAGTTTGGAGAATAACCGTTCAGCGAACCTAATAGGGCGACGGGTTCTCCTTCAAATTCCAGGATAGGCCAGTACTCGCGCACCCATGGTGGCGTTCCTGCATCCTGCCAGATCTTCTTTATTGGCCGCGACGGCCGGGCGCTTTGCTGAATCACAACCCCCGGATGTAGCCCCGCCGCAGCGATCTTCCAGCCCGTTGGCAGATTATGTCCGTTTTTGGCACTCAGATGCCAATCTACCCAGGGGGCTGGTACATGATCGACAGCTTCTGGCGCATTTTGTTCAACCCACATATAAACGTGGCCCCGATAGCGCTGTAAAACCCCCCTCCCGACGGACAACCTCGGGGCTTTGTCTTCTGCAGCATTCAGGCACTGTTCCAGCCAATGCACTACCGCCTCGCCCTGTGGCAGTGATTGTCCGCACACCTCAAACCAGTGGCGCAGAAAGTGAATACGAGCCTCATCCGGTGCATCCGATAGTGCCGAAAGGCTAAGGCGCTTTGCATAAGTCGCAGGCCATTCACAATCTGATAGAGAAGCCTCCAACGCGGGCGTCATATAGAACTGCAACAACTGGTAGTCATCATTCAGTCGACCAACACTGGTCAACAGGCTCTGCTCTATCTGTGGGTAGCGGCCACGGAATTCCGGAATCAATCGATAGCGCACCCAGTTACGGTCAAAAGTCAGATCACGATTCGACTCGTCTTCGATCCAGGGCTGTGATGCCTCCCCCACCATGGCGGTCATTGCCCGCTCAAGGCAATCGCGGGACAGAGTCAACCACGGGCGCAGCACACAACGCGATTCTCCCTGCTTGCTCGTCAAAGTACGACTGGCAGACATGCCCCGTAAACCGTGCAGGCCCGCTCCTCTGGCTAACCGTAATAACAAGGTTTCCGCCTGATCAGAACCATGCTGCGCGAGTAAAAGTACGCCGTTAGCAGGCACGACAGATTCAAACACCTGATAGCGGGCGGTTCGGGCTGCGGCTTCCAGTCCCTCACCTGATGGGTTTATTTCGACCCGGTGAGCGTGGCACGGGACCTTTAAGGAACGACACAGGTCATCAACCTGACTCTGCCACTGATCGGCATTCGGGCTGAGACCATGATTTACGTGTATAACCTGGAGTCGTGAACGTAGCTCCGGCACAGCAGATGCCAGCAACAGCATCAGGTAGGAATCCAGTCCACCGCTACAGGCAAGATACACCGACCGTCCTTCAAAGGGCGCCAGTGCAGACTCCAGCGCTCTGGTTAAACGCTGGCAAATGGGATCAGTTGAAGACAAGTTCCACCGCGTCCTCGCCGAATTCAAAGCGCAGTTCCTGCAGTTGCTCGTCGGTCGGGTTAATGCGCCAGCAATCGTCTAAGCGGATATCACAGGTAGCGACCTGATTACGGTAATCGAGTATCACAGGGCACCCGTTTTCGAGCGGTTGCAGCAGATTACGCAGGCGCTGGCAGAAAGTATCGGAATCGGCTTCACCATCAACCTTTACCCGCACTGCATTGGCAAAGGTGAGCCGCGCCTGGCTGATTTCCATGGCACTACGACCCGTTGCTTTCAGACCGCCGGAATAGTCGTCGTGGCTGATCAACGCCTCAATTACCAGTACTTTGTCTTTGGCTACGACTTCGCGCACCTGCTCATACACATCAGAGAAAAGAGCGACTTCCATCCGCCCGGAACGGTCATCGAGAGTAACGAAGCACATGTTGTCGCCACGCTTGTTCTTCATCAGACGCATATCGACAACCAGACCCGACAGTTTCTGCGGGGCTTTGCCTTCCTGCAGATTCGACAGTCGGGTGGGCACCAGTTTACGGACTTCGGCTTCGTATTCGTCGAACGGGTGGCCGGTTACGAACAGGCCAAGAGTATCCTTCTCGCCCTGTAAGCGTTCTTTTAAGGTCCAGTCCCGCAGGTTGCGGTGGCGCTCGTAAACGTCGGCCGTGTCTGCGACTTCAGCTTCCACTTCGCCAAACATATCGAACATGCCAGCGGCTTCATTTGCCGCCGACTGCCCCGCGGCCTTAATCGCATCTTCGATACTGGCCATGAGAACAGAACGCGGGGCGCTGTATTCCAGGCGATCAAATGCGCCGCACCTCACGAGCGCTTCCAGCACACGCTTATTCAGCTTTTTACCGTCGACACGCTCGCAGAAATCGAACAGATCGCGGAACGGCCCGCCTTCTGCGCGCGCCGCGATAATCGCATCAATCGGGCCTTCACCCACGCCTTTGACCGCGCCAAGACCATACACAATGGCGTCGTCATCGTTCACGGTGAAGCCGTAATGACTCTGGTTGACGTCCGGCAGAATAAGTTCAAGACCCATTTCGCGGCATTCTTCAATGAAGACCACGACCTTGTCAGTGGTCTGCATATCAGAGGTCAGTACCGCCGCCATAAATGGCGCCGGGAAGTGCTGCTTCAGCCAGAGGGTCTGATACGACACAACGGCATATGCCGCCGAGTGCGATTTGTTGAAGCCGTAACCTGCGAATTTTTCTACCAGGTCAAAGATCTTCATCGCCAGGTCAGGATCAACGCCTTCCGAAATCGCACCCTCGCGGAAGGTATCACGCTGTTTGGCCATCTCTTCGGGTTTTTTCTTACCCATCGCACGACGCAGCATGTCCGCGCCACCCAGCGTGTAGCCAGACAACGCCTGTGCGATCTGCATTACCTGCTCCTGGTAAACGATAACGCCGTAGGTAGGCTCCAGGATTTCTTTCAGGCTGTCGTGCTGGAAATCCGGGTGCGGGTAGGCGACTTCAGCACGGCCGTGCTTACGGTTAATAAAGTCGTCCACCATGCCGGACTCAAGCGGGCCCGGACGGAACAGGGCCACGAGTGCGATCATATCTTCGATGTTATCCGGCTGCAGACGGCGGATAAGATCTTTCATACCACGGGATTCGAGCTGGAATACCGCGGTGGTTTTGGCTTCTTTCAGCAGGGTGTAAGACGGCTCGTCGTCGAGTGGAATCATGCTGATATCCACCGGATCGAGGCCCTTTTCTGCCTGCTTGCGGTTAATCGTTTCGAGCGCCCAGTCGATGATGGTCAGGGTCCGCAGACCGAGGAAGTCAAACTTCACCAGGCCCGCTTCTTCCACGTCGTTCTTATCGAACTGTGTTACCAGGCCGGTGCCGTCCGGTTCACAGGCGGTAGCCGAGAAGTCGGTCAGCTTGGTTGGCGCGATAACCACACCACCGGCGTGCTTGCCGGTCTGACGGGCGATACCCTCGAGCTTGAGGGCCATTTCCCAGATTTCCTGGGCCTCTTCGTCCTCGTCGAGAAATTCTTTCAGAAGCGTTTCAGTCGCCAGCGCTTTCTCAAGCGTCATGCCCGGATCACCCGGAATCAGCTTGGATAGCTTATCCGCAAGACCAAACGATTTACCCTGAGCACGGGCTACGTCGCGCACTACCGCCTTCGCCGCCATGGTACCGAAGGTCACGATCTGCGATACCGCTTCGCGGCCGTAGTTGTCGGCCACGTACTGAATCACCTTTTCCCGGTTTTCCATGCAGAAGTCGATGTCGAAATCGGGCATGGAAACACGTTCTGGGTTCAGGAATCGTTCGAACAGCAGGTCGTATTCGAGCGGATCGAGGTCGGTAATTTTCTGCGCGTAGGCCACCAGCGAGCCTGCACCAGAGCCCCGCCCCGGCCCTACCGGAATATCGTGGTCTTTGGCCCACTGAATAAAGTCCATTACGATGAGGAAGTAACCGGGGAATCCCATCTGGATAATAATATCCAGCTCGAATTTCAGACGCTCATCGTAGGGTTTGCGCTTTTCTGCATATTCGGGGGAATCTTTTGGAATACCCGCCAGAATAACTTCTAAGCGCTCTTCCAGACCCACTTCAGAAATATTGCGGAAGAACTCATCTTCACCCATGCCTTCAGGGATCGGGTAATCCGGCAGGTAGTAGGTACCCAATTCGACTTCGACAGAACAACGTTTCGCGATCTCTACGCTGTTCTCAATAGCCGATGGGATATCGCTGAACAGCTCAATCATTTCGTCTTCGCTACGGAAGTATTGCTGTTCGCTGTAATCACGTGGTCGACGCGGGTCGTCCAGCGCAAACCCCTGACCAATCGAGACCCGGGTTTCGTGGGCTTCGAAGTCGTCGGCTTTGATAAAACGCACGTCGTTAGTCGCGACTAATGGCACCTGCATTGAACCGGCCATCGCCAGACCCGCGCGCACGATATTCTCGTCACCTTCTCGGCCGGTGCGCTGCACTTCGTAGTAGAAACGATCCGGGAAATGCTCCATGTACTCCTTAACGAGTTCACGGGCGGCGTCGACCTTGCCTTTGATAATGCGCTGGCCGACATCGCCATCACGGCCACCCGACAGCAGAATCAGACCTTCTGATTGCTCAAACAGCCACTCTTTACGCACGATAGCGCGGTCATAATGCTGATTCTGGCTATAACCACGGGATACAAGCTCGCGCAGGTTGGCGTAGCCTTTGTTGTTCAGGCACAACAGGCTTATACGGAACGGAGCCGTCAGGTCGTCGGGGTTATCCAGCCAGACATCGGCGCCAAGAATGGGCTTTATGCCGGCGCCGAGCGCGGTTTTGTAGAACTTAACGAGGGCGTAGGTATTCGCCTGGTCAGTAAGCGCAACAGCGGGCATGCCGTTGTCGGCTGCGGCCTGAACCAGCTTTTTAACGCGGATGGTACTGTCGTAAAGAGAGTATTCGGAATGAACCCTGAGATGTACGAAACGACTTGCCATGCTGTCCCCCGGAGATAGTCGGAGGATTGTAACGGATTTTCAGAGACGGCGGAAAACTGGTTAGTCAGCTCAGGCCGAATGACGCTCATCCGGGGAGTGAGCTTCAGGAGAGTATGCAGGATAATAACCCAGCTGCTGCTGAAAGCGACGGATACGCGCGCATTCGTCAGCGATCTGCACGCAGAGATCATGCACTTCGGCGTCGGTGTGGGTACCGTAACGGTCGTTACTGGCTTCTTGTGTGTGAATGACTTCTCCGGCAAGGTTCGCTTTGCTACCTATGCCGACAAACGCACTGGTACCGACAAACTCGCTGGCACTTCTACTGTAATCGCCGAACACCCTGAAAAGGTTGCCGACGAGTTTCTGAATCTGTTGGTTCACTGCTGGCTCTGGTTGATTGCTCACGGTCCAGTATCCTGTCAGTCCGGGTATTGTTATTAGTCTAGCAGCGCTCACCGACTCTGCTGCCGGTGGTTACTGTCTTCCCAAGGACTCGATCAGTATAATGACGTACCGCAAGTTTACGTCATGTATTAAGTAATTTTTATGACTATTTGTCACTAATGGCCTATGAGTAAGAAACGTCGCGATATTCCCAAGTACCAGTTGCCCATCATCGAGACCCATTTTCATCTCGATTATCTGAAGGAAGCCAGCGCCTCTGAGGTTCTGCAGCAAGCCCGTGACTGCGGAGTTGAGCGCTTTATGACGATCGCTGTCACTCCGGATAATATGCCAACAGTCATTGGGCTGACTGAAGAGCACCCGGATGTCTTTGGCACCCTGGGTGTTCACCCTCATGATGCAGAGCAATACACCGCGGAAACCGGCACTTTTATCCGTGAGCATTGTGTAAAACCCAAGATTGTCGCCATTGGTGAAATTGGTCTGGATTATTTCTACGACAACAGCGATCGCGCCGTCCAACGCCGTGTGTTTGCAGAGCAATTGCAGATCGCTGTCGATACTCGCTTGCCTGTGGTGATTCACACCCGGGAGGCCGATGAAGATACTATGGCAATCCTGCGCGAATATGCTCCGCAGATGGCGCGCAAAGGTGTCGTGCACAGCTTCACCAGTGGCATGGAGCTGGGTGAGCTTGCGGTTGAGCTAGGGTTCTGTCTGGGGATCAATGGCATCGTGACCTTCAATAAGGCTGACAACGTGCGTGAAGTCGTTGCTGCGACGCCAATGGAGAATCTGCTTCTGGAGACCGATGCGCCTTTCCTGACGCCAATTCCGTATCGTGGTACGGAGAACGCACCCAAGTACCTGCCATTCATTGCCGAGAAGATCGCGGAAGTAAAAGAAGTACCGGTAGAAGAGGTTCTGCGTACCTGTTACCAGAACTCTCTGCGTACTTTCTTTTCCTGAGCTGCGCATAAACCCGCTTGGGCTCATGATTGGGTTCCCAGATTGAACTCCTGATTGAGTCAGTGCCGGGATTACTTGCAATCCCGCGGCTCAAGCCTCACTCTGGGCCTTTTGCATGGGCTCTCAATCATGACGTTACAGACTTTCTTCGGCCGTGGCTGGCTGGCGCTGGCCTTTCTCGTGATTTACGTAATTTCGCAATCACTGATTGCCGGTGTTCTGCAGGGTGGCGACGCATCTCACCTGCTGTTCCAGTTTCAGTTCAGTTATTCCGCCGCTGACTTTCAGGCCTTACTTGAAAGTATCTCTGGCGAACAACTACAGGCCCTGCAGGGGCATTTCGCCTACGATCACATTCACCCCCTGTGGTATGGCGGTTTGATCGTCTGCCTGACTGCCTGGCTATTGAAGAAGAATCAGCTCGGCGGAAAATGGAACCTCCTGATAGTTACTGGTGTCATCCCTTCTGTGATGGATCTGATTGAAAACAGTATCCATGAACCGGTCTTTATGGGCCTCGTCAGTGCGGATGAAAGCGCCATTACAGTTGCTGCTATCTGCGCTACCATTAAATGGTCCATGGCAGCAGCCTATCTGCTGTTTGCTATCGCACTCGGTATCCGCGCCTTACGCCTACGTAAACAATGAAGAAAAAGTCGACGAAACAGGACATCAGAAACTCCCTCAATCAGGACGTAGAGGAATATCTTCGCAACGGCGGAGAGGTACACTCCTTCGAGCGTGGTGAGAGTGGTCTGACCGACGGCCGCTATAACGAACAGGCCATGGCATTCGAAAAGAAGCAGGAACGTACCCCTGTCAGTGATGTGTTGCGCGCCATTGATGAACGCAAAGAAGCACGTAAGAAGCCTCAGAAAAAAACTCCGGTGAAGAAATCTCCACGCCAGAAAATCATTTACGATGATTTCGGCGAACCGTTACGCGTAGTCTGGGAAGATTAACCTGTGGCTGACGGGCCCCTGCTACTGATTCTCGCCGTAGGGCTATTGCTCTTTGGCATATTCTCCCGCCGTATCGAACAATACTCTGTGACCCCGCCCATGCTGTTTCTGGTGTTGGGTGCGATTTCTGGCCCGCTCTTGTTTAACTGGTCCTCACCCGCTATAGACAGCGGCGCACTGAAAACCATTGCCGAACTGACACTGGCGCTGATTCTGTTCACTGATGCCAGTCAGGTAAATCGTTCTCACTTAGTGAAATTTGAAAACCTGCCGATCCGCCTCCTCGCCATTGGATTACCGTTAACCATCGCCGCAGGTGCGCTTGGTGCACACCTGTTGTTTCCGACAGGTTGGGAAATAGCAATTCTGATCGGTATTATTCTGGCGCCGACAGATGCGGCTCTCGCCCAGTCGATATTCAGTGAAATGCGCCTCAACGAGCGACTACGACATTCCATAACCGTTGAGAGCGGCCTGAACGATGGTCTGGCGCTGCCTTTTCTGCTGCTGGCTCTGGCGTTAATAACAGCCACGGATATGTCTGCCGTCGACCCGCTTTTCTGGGGCAACTTCGTTTTTATACAGATTTTTGTCGGTGCGATTATCGGCCTGGCGAGCGGTTATACCGGCGGCACATTGATTGAGTGGGCTGGGCGCCGAGACTGGATGGACCCGGTATTTCAACGCCTTGCATCTCTGGCGCTGGCCTTAATGACTTATGCTCTGGCCGAGCAGTCCGGCGGCAATGGCTTCGTTGCCGTATTTATGGCTGGGCTGTTCTTACAGGCACAGCAAAAAATTATTGTGCAACGGTTAAAAGAATTCGGAGAAGCAGAAGGACAACTGTTATCCCTGGTGATGTTCTTTCTGTTCGGCATGATTTATATCCCGGATGCGATAAGTGGTATAACCCCGGCGGTAGTTACTTATGCTTTGCTGAGCCTGACTCTGATCCGCATTCTGCCGGTCTGGCTTGCCTTAGCCGGCACCGGCCTGAACCTGCGCGAGAAGCTTTTTATGGGATGGTTCGGACCGCGAGGTATTGCCAGTATTCTTTATCTGCTTCTTGTAATTGACGAACTGGGATTCAGAGAACAGATCCCTGGGTATGAGACTCTGTTCCCCACAGTAGTAATAACAGTCACACTAAGCGTCTTCCTTCACGGACTGTCCGTACCTTTTTGGGTAAAGCTTCTCAGGCGCCGAGAAAGCCGCCGAGAAAAAAACAATCAGGCAACACACGGATAAGAATTACTCAGCCTTCTGCCTGATCAGAAATATATAAGCCAGCCCCACCATAGCTACCCAAACGCCATTCAGGAACACCGCATCATCGCCAAGGCCACGGAAGCTGACCGCGCCAATCGCAGCGCCACCGACAAAAGAAACAAAGATAGCCGTCTGCAGCGCCAGCTGTACTTTGAGCAAGCCCCGCCCAGCAAGAAAATTCCCTATGGCTGATCCAATATCCGAAACGATCCCGGTCAGGTGGGTTGTAC
>JAYNJA010000003.1:27937-42211 GCA_038109705.1 Thalassolituus sp.
AAAGTAGCGACCATGGCATTCTGCAAACCGCAGGCAACTGATGCCAACCACTCTGCCTGGTCGACATGATTACGAAACGCATACCAGGCCATAAACAGCAGTAATGATTCGAATAGAAGAGCCAGACCATAGCGACGTCCAAGCTTAAGAGCCTCGTTACCAACGATCATGCCGCTGAGGACAGCCCCAAGAATAAAACTGAAAACGATGGCTCCAGTGTGGAAAAGCACACCCCAGTCGCCGCGGGTAGCTGCATCCGCCGCAATAGTGGCAGTCCCGGTGACATGAGACACGGCGTTATTGGTAAACGACAGAAGCGCGACACTATTGATATAGCCGGCATTGAGCGCCAGCATCACACTGCCGACAAGTACCCAAACAGGGAGTTGGCGCAACATTACGTCGGGTCCTGACGGTTGCTGAAGAGACTCAGGATTGTAACTAAGAGCGCCCGACGCAGATAGTAGCTGTCCGGTTATGAGCTGTTAAAGCTGTCATTCCACCGGGTTAGCGCATTCAAAGTGATCCGGTTCGAACCGACAGCGGACTTTGCGTTGCAGGGTCAGCATGGTCGGGTCATAGTAGTCGTGCTGACGGAGAGCGATTCGCGCCTGTTGCATCATGGTCTGATACTCGGCTTTTTCATCCACTGGGATTTCAATCCAGAGGTGTTCTGGAATATCACCACTCAGGCTGTTTACCCGCTCAATGATACGGTCAAAGTTATTCACAAACTCTTCCCGCGCCAGCTGCGCGACTTCATTCGGTATGCGGTCGAGTTTACCAATCATCTGCACAGTCAATTGAGTGAAGGGGTAATTGATAATGCCACCGTTGTCGCCCAGACCTTTATGCAGTTCGAAGACCTGATATGCCCCCAGCGGCGCTGGCAGCACATCCACGGCATGGTTATTAAATTTAGGCCCGGCGCTGACGATACTGACGGGCACCGGATTAGCGCCAATATTCTGTACCATCTCTGCCTGAATCGGGTCGTAATCCATGACTGCAACACGCTTGCCTGCAGCCTTGTTTAGTGAGGTGATGCTGCGGTCATTCACGAAAATATAGGCAGCCCCTGCTGGCGCGTACCCCATAACAACGTAATTACCGCTGACCATCTGCTCTGAATTTTTCGGTTGAGTTATGGCGTTAAAAAGAAGCTTCAGCTGGCGGGTTTCGGGCAAGGCACCGATGGCATCGAGGGTACCTGTGTATTTATTAAAACTGCGGGCGCGCATACCCGTCATTAATGCTGCATCACACTGCCCGGCTTTAAAATCTTCGGTCAGAACGGCCTCGTTGGTGTAGACCCGAAGGTCCACGTAGATATCCCACTCGAGAAGACGGGTCACCTGATCCTGCGCCGCAGCGTAAATGGGCCCATTTTTTCCGATCGGGTCCCAGATACAGACAATACGGGATGGCACACTGCCGTCGTCGTTGAGCATATGACGGTACATTTCTTTCAGCGCCAGAATGCGATCCATCAATTCCGCATCAGAATTCATCGCGATTTTGCGCAGCTCAGCATGACGCTCTGGCGATACCGGAGGTTCTGCTGCATACAGAGTTTGAACTGAAAACAGGCTGATCGCGCAGATCAGAAGGCGAAGCAAGATATCCATCATGACCTCATTATTGTTATCTGGTCTTTTCTCTACTCTACGCAAGATTACAGATTTTCTCTGGTGACTTTTGTCACTTATTTTCCGGCGGTCTTCATCATTTTTTTCAGCTGATTTTTGTCACTTTTATCGCACCATTACAGTATAAAAACACGGGAAACAGGCAAAAAAATACCCGGCATTGCCGGGTATTTTTATTGAAGTCTGCCGAAGCTTATTCAACCGGGTTAGCACACTCAAAGTGGCCTGGCTCAAACTTACAACGTACTTTACGCTGCAGGGCCAGCATGTCCGGATCATAGTATTCGCGCTCACGCAGTTGAATACGGGCTTCCTGCATCATTACCTGGTATTCGGCTTTGTCATCTGCAGGGATATCGATCCAGTATTTCTCTGGAATTTCGCCTTCCTGCGCCTTCACCAGCTTCTCGATGGTGTCGAAACGACCAAGGAAGTCTTCACGCACCAGCTGCGCCAGTTCGTTAGGGAACTTCTCAGCACGGCCGATCAGCTGCAGTGTGATCTGAGAGAATGGATAATTCACAATACCACCGGTATCCCCCAGCCCCTTGTAGAGTTCCATGATGCTGTATGCCGCCAGAGGCGCTGCCAGTACATCAACGATTTTGTTGTTGAACTTGGTGCCTGCGTTGACCAGTGCTGTAGGAACAGGGTTAGCACCAATCTGAGATACCATTTCAGCCTGAACCAGGTCGTAATCCAGAACCGCAACGCGCTTACCCGCAGCTTTCGCCAGAGTATTGATCTCGCGGTCATTTACGAAAATAAAGGCCGCACCCATTGGCGCATAACCCATAACCACATACTGACCATCCAGCATGCGATCGGCATTTTTCGGGCTGGTAATGGCTTGCATCAGCAACTTCATGTGATCGCGGCTTGGCACAGCACCGATTGCATCGATGGTACCTGTATAACGGTTGAACAGACGTGCGCGCAGACCGGTAAACAGCGCGGCATCACACATACCTGCTTTCAGTTCTTCGGTCAGTACCGATTCGCTGGTATAGGCATCCAGTTCCACCTGTACGCCCCAGCGCATCAGCTCAGCAGCCTGGTCGACAGCGGCGTTATAGATGGGGCCGTTTTTGCCGGCAATGTCCCAGACACAGATACGGCGAGTTGGAATGCTGCCATCGTCGTTGAGCATCTCTGGATACATTTTCTTAATCGCTGCAACGCGCTCGGTACGATCCAGCTTAGGGTTCATTGCGGTTGTACGCAGAGTGTCTTTTTCTGCTTCAGATACCGGAGCCGCAGCGTAAGTACCAGACGCAACAAAGGTAGTAACAGCCATCACGGCTGCGGCGAGTAAACGCTTCATGTCTATTACCTGTTTTTATTTTAATTGCTCGCTGCTTCTTTATGAGCAACGTATTTTCTATCAAGCTGGCCGGAAATAACCCGTCATCAGCCAACCCCCTGATAACTTTACACCTGTCTGTAAAATATAGCCAGTCTCAGATGTGCGTCGCCCGGGTACGCTTTTCTGCCCCTTCCTGGCGCATCGAATACCACCACCAGATACTGCATGCAGGTGTCAGAATTAGGCCGACGGGAACCCCCACCAACAGTGCCCAGCCCAGCAATGACAGGCCGTAGAGAAAATCCGCTACATTGTAGTCTCCGAGGCGGCAGTCGCCGCCCAACTCTGACATCAACTCACAACCAAGCAATTCAGCCAGCGTCGAGCCAAAGACAATCAACAGGAATGGCGACAGCAACAACAAGGCCGAAGTCCATAGACTGATCAATGCTTTGTGAGAAAGTTGCATCAGTTGTCCTCGTTTTTGGCAGAAATATCGCGTAAACGATTTTTTGCCTCGATCCATTGCGACATATAGCGGGTGCTCTTCATCGAATGGTGGCGAAGCATACCACCAATAAAATCGTCACTTCGCTGTCTATCAAGGCCATTTATAAGGCCATGCATGCCATCCATCAGTCGTCGCTGATGCTGTTCATTGAATCTTTCGCGCACGGCCTCCGGGCCTGCCTTACTGAGGGCCTGCCATTCACTGGCATTGGTATAGAGTGCAACCGCAGCCTCGACAAAAGCATCATCAGAATCTGCAACCAGTGCCGGGATCGAGCGCGCGTACATGCCTTCCGCCCCAATGGGAGTGGTGACCGCCGGAGTACCACAACATGCGGCTTCTGCAAGCTTGCCTTTAAGGCCAGCACCAAAACGCAATGGTGCCAGCATTACCCGGGCAGAACGGATAACTGTCGCAGCATCATCCGCCCAGCCTTTTACCAGGAAACCAGTCTTCGGGTTATGCAGTTGTGTCGCTTTGGGGGGCGGATAGGCACCGTATATATGCAATTCTGCGTCAGGCAGCCGTTTACGGATAGCTGGCCATATGCGGCTTAACTGCAGAACCGCGTCCCAGTTCGGTTCGTGGCGGAAATTTCCGATAGAAACAAAATGCCTGCGCTGCTCAAAGGCCTGCTCGGTGCCAATGTGTTCGCCTGCTTCTGGCTCATACATAAAGGGCAGATACAGAAGTTTTTCCGGTCGCACCGGGAACTGGCTGGTCAGCCATTCCATTTCATACTCAGATATCACCAGGCTGACATCGCAGCGCAGAATTGCGGCGATCTCCCGAAACGCCAAATCACTCTGCCAGTCTGCCGAGGTTACTTCACGCCCCTGCTTTACGGCCTGATGACGGGCATGACGCAAACTGTGAGCATCTTCCATATCCAGCACGCGTAACGCATCCGGGCAGGCAGCTTCAACGCGCCAGCCGAACTGCTCTTCCATCATAAAGCGGTCAAACATGACGACATCCGGCTGAATTTCCCGTATCCAGTCATCAAAGGTTGAACTGTTGAGCAGAATTGCCTGACTTTCGATGCCATGCTGAGACAAATCCGGCGCGTGCGCACTTTCATCCGCCGGCGAGGCGAAAATCACCCGGTAATCTGCCGAGATAAAAGGAGCAAGAATCTGTAGCATGCGGCTGCCCGCTGCCGATGAGGCTGGTTCCGGCCATACGTAGCCGATGACGATCAGTGTTTTCATGGCGCGATTATAACGTCTGTGCCACTCTTAAGAGAGCATAAGGATAACGACGAATTGCTAATATCAGCCAAAATCATCACGACATTCTTCACCGTCATACTGCTGGCCAATGCCGCACGCCGTTTTGGCCCCCGCTGGGCAGGAGTGTTAGCAGGCTTTCCACTAGGTAGTGCGATTACTCTCTACTTTATTGGCTACGAACAAGGCGCAGAATACGCTGCGGACGGTGCGGTCTATACCCTGGCAGGCCTGTGTGGCTGTCTGGTTCTGGTCAGTACCTATTGGTGGGCAAGCCGACGCTGGCCAGCACGACGCCTGATCATTCTCCCCGCTGGGCTGGGCTTTGCGGCCTTTATGCTCGCAGGCTGGCCACTACAGTGGCTACCCAATGATCGCTGGATTAATCTTGCAATCATTATGGTGGCCATACCGCTGGCACATCGCCTGCTGGGGCAGATCCCTGAAAGTGAAACCCGGATCGAAAAACACAATATCTGGCAGAAACCCATCGTCGCCCTGGCCTTCCGCGCCACTGCCGCCAGTATCAGCGTACTCGGTATTACCGCGCTGGCGCACTGGCTGGATCCATCACAGGCGGGGGTACTGGCTGCGTTTCCTGTAAGTTTTTTCCCGGCACTGATTGTTCTGCATCTGAGCTATGGAGCCCATGTTTCAGCCACTGCGGTTAAACATTATCCATCCGGACTCGGGGCCATGGTGGTCTATGTCATGTGTGCCAGTTACAGCTACGATTACCTGTCGCTGAATATGGGCACCCTGGTCGCCTTGGGAGGTGCCTGCTTGTATCTGCTGGCCTACTATCTACTCACCCGGAACCGGAGCATTGCTCCTGATGCACGTTTAACCGACAAAGCCCCAGTAACCGACAAGTCTCCCCTCACCGATAAGGCCTGACACAACAGATGTAGAGAAAACTGGTATACTGCGGCTCTTGATCATCAGTCAAATCACCCAACAGTTTTAAACAGGTACATCATGAGCGAGAACATCACTCCGGATTTTCTGCAGGACGCGGACGCCCTGCTGTCAGAAAATGGCTTTGCCACCAGCGACGTCTGGTATCACGGTACAGCGTCTGGTCTGGTCGACGGCATCATGCAGAACGGTCTGAAAGGCGGCGGTGACGCAGAAACCTCTGCCCGCACGCAGGGTACACTGGCAACCATCGGCAACCGCCAGTTCGAATCAAACGACCCAGTCTTCCTGACCCAGAGTAAAGAGCTGGCGTTTTTCTGGGCAGTCCGCAAGGCCCATACCCGTAACCTGTACTTCCAGACGAAAGAATTCCCTGTGGTTATCCGCGTAACTGCCCCGGCTAAAGTATCCCCAGATACAGGCGCTACCGCCCTGATGCTGGAGCCGGGTAACGACTACGTCGATATGATCCGCAAGCTGTATGAAGAAAAAGGCTTCAGCTTCCCGGATGACAAAACCAACCCTCTGACTCTGCCACGTGAGTTCTACCTGAACAACCTGGCAATGGGCTACAGTGCTGACCCAATCCCGGCGGATAAGCTCAGCGTGGTAGTTCCTGCTAAAGACTGATCCCGCTAAAGACTGATTCTGCTGAAGATTGATCTGGCCAAAGACCGATAAGAAGCAGACACAGCTTCCGTTAAAAGCCGCCTGATGGGCGGCTTTTCTGTACTTGCCATAATCTCAGTCATAGCCAAAGGTTCAGGCATGGCCACGCATCGATTGACCTGACCTCTTGACCTCAACAGCAGCCCCTACGATAGTAATGACATCATCCGGGACGATGGAGTCAGTCGCTATGAAACATGGAATCCTACGCAGCCTTATGACCTTTGCGTTGGGCACAGGCGTGTACACAAGTGCTTATGCCGACAGCAATGTGCTGACCGCTGCTGTTGCTGAACGGGACTATCCGCCCTACTACTACACCGAGCCGGCCACAGGGCAGCTCACAGGTATCTCAACCGAAATCTGTGAGCGCCTGGCGACACGACTGGGCTACCGTCTCGAACATCAACGCTTCCCTTTTGTACGCATCCTCAACAATCTGGATGAAGGCACCACCGACATCGCCTGCACCCTGTTCAATACACGACAGCGAGCCCCCGGAATCATATTCACCAGCGTGCCACATGTTTTTGAAGACCTGTACGTCATCGCCCGCAAGGATGAACTGAAGCAGGTACCTGAACATACCGATGGTATTGCGCCTTTTGCTTTCGGCGGAGTACGTGGCTATTACTACGGCGAGCGTTACATTCCAAATCTGACGCTATTTAACAGTGATGACCATCTTGGCCCTGCCCTGGTTAATCGCCGGGTCGATCTGGTGATAAGCAATGTGCCAACCTTCCGTTGGTATGCTGAAGCTAATGGCATTGCCGCAGATGCTTACGAAGTGGTTGAACCCGTATGGTTTACCGGCGCGATCTATATGGGCTTCAGCCGTAGCCGCCCGGATGCCCAGAAGCTGGCAGCTGAATTCACTGAAGCGCTGGTCGAATTCCGTCGCACCAGTGAATACCGTACACTGCTGGCTAAATATGGCCTGACGGATGTTCACTTCTGATGAAAATTTACCTCGCCGGCCCGGAAGTCTTTTTGCCGGATGCCAATGCCATTGGCGAACGCAAAAAAGCCCTCTGCGCTGAATACGGCTTTAAAGGCCTGTTCCCACTTGACACCCAGATAGCCGAACAGAGCTCTGCCCGTGACACAGGTCTGGTAATCAGTGCAGCTAATGAGGATCTGATCCGCGAAGCAGATATGGTGATAGCGAATCTGACGCCATTCCGTGGTGCCAGTGCCGATGTCGGCACTGTCTATGAACTGGGTCTGGCACGAGGCATGTGGAAAAAAATCCATGGCTACAGCAACGACCCAACCCCCTATACCTTACGTGTGTTAGAACATTCTGGAGCTGCCTCAGCGGATCAGGCTGCTGGCGAGCTACGGGATACTGACGGCTATAAAATCGAAGAGTTTGAGCTGCACGATAACCTCATGATTGATGGCGGAATACTGCACAGCGGTGGACAATTTCTGTTCGCACAAAAAAAGGCCGCTATCGAATCGACAGCGGCCTTTGAGGTAGTCCTGATCAGGCTCAGCCGTTAAGCTTTACCCCAGACAAGCGTCGGATCAGTACATAGAAAAGCGGGATAAAGAAGATCGCCAGCACAGTCGCTGCAACTACCCCGCCGAACACACCCGTACCAATAGCGTGACGCGCACCTGAGCCCGCACCTGAGCTGATCATCAGAGGTGTTACGCCCAGACCAAACGCCAGTGAAGTCATCAGAATCGGGCGCAGACGCATACGGGTCGCATCCAGTGTCGCATCCAGCAGGCTCCTGCCTTGCTCTTCCAGCGCCTTGGCAAATTCCACGATCAGAATCGCGTTCTTCGCCGACAGGCCAATGGTAGTTAACAGACCAACCTGGAAGAAGATGTCGTTACCAAGGCCACGCATAGTCGCTGCCAGTACCGCACCGATCACACCCAGCGGCACAATCATCATCACCGATACCGGGATCGACCAGCTCTCGTAAAGTGCCGCCAGACAGAGGAATACCACCAGCAACGAAAGAGCATACAGCAGCGGTGCCTGGTTACCCGCCTGCGTCTCCTGATAAGAAAGGCCGGTCCACTCGAAGCCAAAACCCTTCGGTAATTTCGAGGCCAGATCTTCCATAATAGCCATGGCCTGCCCCGTACTTACCCCCGGTGCCGCACTACCCTGAATGTTGGTTGAAGATACACCGTTATAGCGCTGCAACTGCTGCGCGCCGTAGGTCCAGCTGCCTTCGGAGAAGCTGGAGAAAGGAACCATTTCACCGGTGCCATTGCGTACGAACCAGTCGGTAATGTCTTCTGGCAGCATGCGATACGGAGCATCCGCCTGCACATACACACGCTTCACCTGACCACGATCGAGGAAGTCATTCACATAAGCAGAACCCCAGGCCACTGCCATGGTGGTGTTAATGTCAGCTACAGAAACCCCCATCGCCAGTGCTTTCTGGTGATCCACATCCAGATCGTACTGAGGTGCATCCGGCAGGCCGCTGTAACGCACCTGCATCAGAGCAGGATTCTGGTTCGCCATACCTAACATCTGATAGGTGGCAGCCATTAAGGCCTCATGCCCCTGGGCGCTACGGTCCTGCAGCTGGAAATTAAAGCCGCTGGCGATGCCCAACGCTGGAATCGCTGGCGGGTTCAGGGCAAAGATAAAGGCTTCACGGATCTGCCAGAAGGTGCCCATGGCACGGCCGACGACCGCCTGTACGCCGTCTTTCTCAAGATCACGCTCCGACCAATCTTTCAGTCGTACAAAAGCAATACCCGAGTTCTGGCCGCTACCAGCAAAACTGAAGCCCGCTGCCGCAAACATAGATTCAACCGCGTCGGCTTCATTCACAAGGAAGTGATGCTCGATTTTCTTCAGTACTTCAATAGTCTGCTCCTGCGACGAACCGACCGGCAGCTGTACCAGAGTAATCAGCATGCCCTGATCTTCTTCCGGCAGGAAGGCATTCGGCAGGCGCATAAAGGCGAAAATCAGTACAACAACAATACCGACATACAGCAGGAAGTAACGAACCCACTGACGGATAATTTTCGACACGCGGTTACGGTAACGGGTCGTCGCCTTCTCAAAGGTACGGTTAAACCAGCCGAAGAAACCTTTCTTGGTCTGGTGATCACCATCATGCGGCTTCAACATAGTTGCGCACAGTGCAGGTGTCAGTACTAATGCCACGATCACAGACAGCACCATGGCCGAAACGATAGTCACAGAGAACTGCTTATAAATCGCACCGGTTGAGCCTGGGAAGAAGGCCATCGGCACAAATACTGCCGACAGAACCAGAGCAATACCCACCAGGGCACCGGTAATCTGCCCCATGGATTTGCGTGTTGCTTCAACAGGCCCTAAGCCCTCTTCTGCCATCACACGCTCGACGTTTTCCACCACAACAATGGCGTCATCCACCAAGAGACCAATCGCCAGCACCATACCGAACATGGTGAGAGTATTTACCGAGAAGCCAAAAGCATAAAGAATGGCGAAAGTACCCAACAGAACCACAGGTACGGCAATCGTCGGAATCAGGGTTGCGCGCAGATTCTGCAGGAACAGGAACATAACGATAAACACCAGAGCGATACCCTCGAACAGGGTTTTCACAACTTCGGTGATCGAGATTTTTACGAACGGCGTCGTATCGTAAGGGTAAGCGACAGACACGCCATCCGGGAAGAAACCACGCAGTTCTTCAATACGGGCACGTACACGCTCCGCCGTATCCAGTGCGTTCGCACCCGACGCCAGATTCACGGCAAGACCCGCAGCTGGCTTACCGTTAAAGCGACCTTCAACGGCGTAGGACTCAGACCCCAGCTCAATCCGAGCAACATCCGCCAGCGTAACGCGGGACCCGTCTTCGGCTACTTTGAGGAAGATACGCCCAAACTCTTCAGGCGTTTCAAGCAGCGTCTGTACCAGTACAGAAGCATTCAGCTGCTGGCCTCCGACGGCCGGCAAACCACCCAGCTGACCACCGGCCACCTGGTTGTTCTGCACGCGGATAGCATTGGTAACATCCGATGGTGTAAGACCATACTCATTCAGTTTGTTCGGGTCGATCCAGACACGCATGGCGTACTGAGAACCAAACAGGCGGGTCTGACCCACACCTTCGGTACGGGCAATCGGCTTCTGAATATTAGCTGCAATAAAGTCGGCAATATCTGAGCGGCTGAGGCGACCATCTTCTGAGGTAAAGGCCAGTACCATCAGGAAGGTATCAGAGCTTTTGGCCACCTGTACGCCCTGCTGCTGGACGACTTGAGGCAAACGCGGGGTCGCCAGTTGCAGCTTATTCTGCACCTGTACCTGAGCGATATCCGGATCAGTGCCACCAGCGAAGGTCAGTTTGATCTGCGCGTTACCGGCAGAATCACTGCTTGAGGACATATACAGCAGGTTGTCGATACCACTCATGGTCTCTTCGATAACCTGCGTGACCGAGTTTTCCACGGCCTGTGACGAGGCACCCGGATAATTCGCACTGATAGTAACTTCAGGCGGCGCAATTTTCGGGTACTGCTCTACCGGCAGATTCACAATCGACAGGGCACCCGCCAGCATCAGCATGATGGCGATGACCCAGGCGAGAATCGGGCGATCAATAAAATAACGGGCCATAGAGTACTTACTCCCCTGCTGTCGCAGACGACGGCTGCTCAGCAGCTTTAGTAGCAAGTGTATCTACCGGCGTGACCGGCATACCCACGCCAATCTTCTGCAGGCCATCGACAATCAGGCGATCACCGGCTTTCAGGCCTGATTTAATCAGCCATTCAGAACCCACAGCTTTCGCGGTTTCAACGATACGTTTTTCAACCATGTTGTTCTCACCGATCACCAATGCCGAAGCCTGGCCCGTCGGTTCGCGGGTAATACCCTTTTGCGGCACAACAATCGCGTGTTCCTGCTCTGCCTGTGGCAGACGGGCGCGAACAAACATACCAGGTAACAGATTACCTTCCGGGTTCGGTACCAGTGCACGCAGAGCAACCGTACCGGTTGTTTCATCTACAGCGTATTCAGAAAACTGCAGAGTGCCCTTGTGCGGATATATAGAACCATCCGGCAGGACGACAGACACGCTGGCCTGTTCTTTACCTACGGTTTCCATCTGACCGCTGGCCATCGCTGCACGCAGTGCGCGAAGCTCATCGTAAGACTGAGTTAAGTCGACATAGATAGGATCAAGCTGACGAATAGTGACCAGCGCCTGCATCTGGTTTGCAGTCACCAAGGCACCTGCCGTCACCGAAGAACGACCAATACGACCATCAATAGGCGCTTTGATATTGGTGTATTCAAGATTAATACGAGCGGTATCAACACGGGCCTGAGCAGCGGCAACCTGTGCCTGAGCGACACTCAGATTGGCATCCGAATCTTCCAGCTCCTGCTGGCTGACGACTTCAGATTTAACCAGCTCGTTGTAGCGGCCTGATGCCAGTGAGGCTTTCTTGCGGTTTGCTTCAGCATTCGCCAGCTCCGCTTTGGCACTCGCCAGTGTGGCCTGATACAGCTTGTCATCCAGCTGATACAAAGGCTGACCCGCACTCACTGTGTCACCTTCATTAAACAGACGCTTTTCGATAATGCCGGTCACCTGTGGACGAACCTCAGCCACCTGATACGGTGTCGTGCGGCCGGGAAGCTCGTTCACCAGAGTGAATGGTTTCTCCTCAACCGTTACGAAACCTGCCGCAGGGGGCGGCATCTGCCCGGCACCGGTCGCCTGAGCCTGCTGCTCACCACAACCCACCAGCATCAGAGAAACCGCCATAACCGCAGCGGAAGAAGAGAGAAGCAAACGCATAGCATTATCCTTCATAGAAATATGGTTAATATCACGCCACTATACAACGACTCGATGACGGTTAGTTGTAGCGCAACAGTGTGTTGCTACTGTTCGAATAAGATTGCCTATCAGGCATTATTTTGTACAAACCGTACAAATAGCAGAACAATTGTCCGACAATCTGTGCCAGCGCTAATACATCCCAAAGCAGCACCCCGAAAGAAAAAGGCCGCATCTCCCCCACGCCCATAACGTAAAGAATGATGCGACCTCTCACGTACCCCGTCTGAACAGACAGAGATCTATTGGTGATTACTGAGCTGGAGCGCTCTCCAGCTGCTCCATTGCACGCTGCATCACCTGCATGCCCCACTGCTGACCGATGGCCATAGACTCCTGCATAATCATTGGCTGCACACTGATCATCTTCTGACCAGCATCCGACTTGAGAAATTTCAGCTGAGCATCCACATCCGCCTGAGTCAGATGCTTCTGGTAAACAGGCACAACAAGATTCTCCAGTTCGTCGCCATCAATCTGTTTACTGAACTCAACCCAGAACTCCTCTGGAGCATCCGGCATCATCTGCTGCATCGCCGGAATCATCTGCCCCATCATCTGCACAGCCATATCACCCGCGCCTGTGACCTGAAGCAGCTCCTTAACGCTTTTATCGGAGGCCTGCTCCGCAAAGGAAGAAGCAGAAACAAGAAGAGCTGCGGAAACAGCTGCGGATTTTACGAGTGAGTTAACAGAGAAAGACTGAGCAAAAAAAGACATTGGAAATCCTTATAAAAACTAAATTCCTGAGAACAGCCAAAGTAACAGCCGCCTGCGCGATACACAAACACAGCATAAAAAACTCAGCCCCAAATACAATGACCCAAATAAAAAAACCGACCCTTGTGAGGCCGGTTTTAATTGCCGCACGATTGAGCAGCAATGTTCTTACAAACAGATGTGGGAGAAGCGTGCATACATTGCAATCTGAGGGCAGTTCAGTCTCGGCGCTGGTTTCGACGTGTAGTTCACCTACACGAAAAACCAGCAACAAAGAATGAACAACCTCAGGCAGCAATGAAATCGACTACTGAGGCAGGCTGCTCAAGGCGTATTGAGCGACGCTTAGTTCACCTAAGCGAGCGAGATACAACAAAGAGCAGCCAACTTCAGTGGGCGATTTTTACATCATGCCGCCCATACCGCCCATTCCACCCATACCACCCATATCCGGACCTGCTGAATCCTTAGGAATCTCAGCAACCATAGCTTCGGTAGTAATCATCAGGCCAGCGATTGACGCTGCTGCCTGCAGAGATGAACGGGTAACTTTTGCTGGGTCGAGAATACCCATTTCAATCATGTCGCCGTATTCACCGGTTGCTGCGTTGTAACCGAAAGCACCTTCACCGGCCTTCACTTTATCAACAACAACAGAACCTTCTGCACCTGCGTTGGCAGCGATCTGACGGATAGGTGCTTCCATCGCACGCAGCGCCAGAGCAATACCTACGTTCTGATCTTCGTTGTCACCCGTTACATCAACCTGAGTCAGGGCACGAACCAGTGCTACACCACCACCGGCAACAACGCCTTCTTCTACTGCTGCGCGGGTCGCGTGCAGAGCGTCGTCAACGCGGTCTTTTTTCTCTTTCATTTCAACTTCAGAACCAGCGCCGACTTTGATCACGGCAACGCCGCCAGCCAGTTTCGCAACGCGTTCCTGCAGTTTTTCTTTGTCGTAGTCAGACGTAGAGGCTTCCATTTCAGCACGGATCTGCTCAACACGTGCAGACACGTCCTGCTGAGAGCCTGCACCGTCAACAACGACAGTGTTTTCTTTGCTGATCACTACGCGCTTAGCGGTACCCAGCATATCCAGAGTCGTGGTCTCAAGCGACATGCCCACTTCTTCAGAGATGACCTGACCACCGGTCAGAACAGCGATGTCCTGCAGCATAGCCTTACGACGGTCACCGAAGCCTGGCGCTTTAACAGCACCAACCTTGAAGGTGCCACGCAGATTGTTCACAACCAGAGTCGCCAGTGCCTGACCTTCAACATCTTCTGCGATAATCAGCAGAGGGCGGCCCGACTTAGCTACATTTTCCAGAACTGGAATCAGCTCCTGCAGATTGTCGATTTTCTTGTCGACCAGCAGAATCAGAGGATGTTCGAATTCAGCAACCATTTTTTCCTGGTTGTTGATGAA
>JAYNJA010000004.1:0-9040 GCA_038109705.1 Thalassolituus sp.
GCTTTCTTAACATAGGTATCGCGACCGCCGATGCGATAGAAAACGAGGGAGAAAACGCCGGGCCAGTATCAAAAACAGCGGCACTCTGGCCATCTGAAACCACCAGGCTTTGACCCTGCCCGCTATCGAGAAGCCAGACACCCGCTTCGGGCGAAGGTTTCTGGAGAACCAAGGCAGGAATAAGCACGGCAACACCGCACAACAACAGGCCAGTTCTCCCGCCCGACAACCACAACATAACGACACCAAAGAGAATGAAAACCGATACACCGTGCAGTGTTATCTGGGGCAGTGCCATCTGATCTACCAGAGCAATCAAAGACCAGAAGAGATCAGACAACATAAGTAACACGTCACTACTCCACGGAACGCCCAAAGCAACCGCAAACGCCGCCGGTAGCAACAACAGCGAGACCATTGGCACGGCTATCAGATTAGCGATAACGAAAACGACGCCCGGTTGTGCATCAAGCCAGAGTGACAGAGGAAACATTGCAAACACGATTGCTAGCTGAGGTAACAATAATGCCGACGCCCTGGACGTTACCCGACCTTCAAACACCAACAGAAGAATCGCTACCGCACTGAAAGAGTACCAAAAGCCCGCCTGCGTCCAGCTGAGTGGGTTGATAAGCAGAACAGCGACGGCGACCAATCCCAGCCCTGCTAAGCGATCGATTCGTTTGGGGTATAACCAGATAAGAACCATGAGCAGCAACATCAACCACGCTCGCTGCAAGGGAATCCCCGCCCCGGCGATCAGAACATAACCACCAGCTCCGATCAGCGCTGACGCAGGCGGCAGGATTCCTGCGATACGGCTTGTTAATCTGTTCTGGCTCAGCGGCACACCGGCGAGTAACAGCAAGCGCACAAGCACCACCGCCAACAAGGCAAACGCCAGTGCAACCATACCCACATGCAGCCCGCTGACGACCAGAAGGTGCAGCGTTCCAGTATCCCGGACCAGCTGCCACTGATCTGAACTGAAGGCAGACTTATCGCCGAAGACCAACCCTCTTACCCACGCGTCTGTCGCTCGGTTGTTTGACGAGACTTCTGCCTTAGGTTTAGGTTCAGGCTGAGTCTGCAATAAGTCGTTAGTTACGTGCGCCGACTGCAGGTAACCGATGGCATCAATCCTTCGGTATATGAGATTCGCTTCATAATCGAAACTCAGGCCATTAGCGAAATTCCGCGGGCTTCGCAGCCGGGCTTCCCCCTCGATGCAGCTGCCTGTTTGTAATCCTGCTGGCGGCTCATACCAACTCAGCCGGGCCTGACGGAGACCTCCACGAGAATAATCATTTGGAGTAAGTTCAAGCACGAGCCGGACGAATGGCCTTTCTCCTTGCCTCTGCCCCTTTTCCTGCCCCAGCCCCTGCCCAGAATCCGGGGTACTGTATTCAGGCGGGGCTTTCACACAGCCTGCGATGTGCACCGGTGCTTTATCAAAATCAATCGGTAAACGGTGCGATAGCTGGGCACCCAGCCACAAACATGACCAGGCCTGTACCAGCACAAATACCAGGATCAACTGTCCCACATTCCGACGGCGAGCTAACACAGAAGCAATGGCCAACGCCAGCAGAACACATGTAAGAATGAAGATCGTCAGCTGTGACCAGAGGGTTCCCGATATCACTCCGGCTACGGCTGCTAAAATGATGAGGTACATTGCCACTCCATGGCGTTAAGTGCATAATTCGGCCGCATTTTTGAAACGGCGACACGCATGCCCAAAAAGTTTTTAAAACGATTTTTTCCGTCGCCGGAGCAGATCCAGCGAAAGCGCTCCCTGCGCTTTCTGTCGCCTCTATTTAAGAAGCCTAACCTGTGGCACGTCAACCGCCGCGCTGTTGCCCGTGCCTTTCTGGTTGGGGTCTTTACTGCGTTCCTGCCGCTTCCCTTCCAGATGGGTATCGCAGCCTTCCTGGCCTTTTATGTAAATGCCAACGTACCAATCTCGTTGGGCCTCGTCTGGATCAGTAATCCAGTCACGATTCCACCGATATTTTATGCAACCTATCTGCTGGGCAACCAGATTCTGGGAATTCCGCCTGGTAACTTCAGCATTGAGCTGTCACTGGATTGGGTTGTAAGTGAACTCTCCGGCTTGTGGGCCCCGCTGTTTGTAGGTTCGCTGGCAACCGGGATCGTTCTGAGTGTGTTTGCCTATTTCGGCATTCATCTGATGTGGCGCATGCATGTTGCACACAACTGGAAGAAGCGTTCCCTGATCCGCCAGCGTCGGGCAGAGCAGGAAAACAACTGATCGGCTACTCGGGTTCTGTCAGTTAGCCCGGTGACAAAAGTGCTCAAAGCTTAAGCCTCAAGCCCCGTTATTCAGTACCAGCTCGCCATTGACAAGGTGATAGACACGCTGCATTCGTCCAGCCAAAGCCTGATCATGGGTCACGGTAACAAATGCCGTCTCGACACTGCCGCGTAATTCACTCATCAGCCGTTCAACCTCAGCGGCTGTCGACTGGTCAAGATTACCGGTTGGCTCATCCATTAATACCAGTTTTGGCTTCGTCACCAGGGCACGTGCAATCGCCGTACGCTGGCGCTCACCACCAGACAACTCCGATGGCTTGTGACTACCACGTGCAGCCATACCCAGTGAGGCAAGTGCTGCTTCCGCACGGGACTTAGCTTCCGCTTTATCGGTGCCGCCTAACAACAACGGCATCATGACGTTCTCGACGGCACTGAATTCAGGCAGAAGATGATGAAACTGATAAACAAAACCGACATCGCGATTACGTAAACGCGTTTTTGCACCGTCATCCATGGTTGTGATGTCCTGGCCACCGATGGAAACAGAACCATCGTCGGCGTCATCCAAGCCACCCAGCACATTCAGAAGTGACGTCTTACCTGAGCCCGATGCACCAACAATGGCAATTGACTCCCCGGCCATTACCTCAAGGTCGATACCCGACCAGACGGTCACCTCCTGAGGGCCTGTGCGGTAGGTTTTACTCAGACCACGGGCCTGAAGTACTGGATTACTCATAACGCAGAGCCTCCGCAGGCTGAACTTTCGATGCACGGTAAGATGGATATAGGGTCGCCAGGAAGCTGATCATCAGTGACGCCGACACAACAATAAGAACGTCCAGCCACTGCAACTGACTTGGCAGATACGAAATAAAGTAAACATCGGCACTGAGGATCTGGAACTGGAACAATTTCTCGATCATGGCGATCAGATCAGAGATAGTCAGAGCACCAAAAATCCCGAGCGTTGTGCCCAGCAGTACGCCGACAACACCAATCGAAAGGCCCTGCACCATAAAGATACCCATGATGGTTTTAGGGCTGGCGCCCATCGTACGCAGGATAGCGATATCCGCTTGTTTATCCGTCACCACCATGACTAATGTCGAGATAATATTGAACGCTGCAACAGCGACGATAATAAGCAGCAGCAGGCCGATCATGGTTTTTTCCATACGGATCGCCTGAAACAGGTTTCCGTGAGTACGGGTCCAGTCTGTGCCGCTATAGCGACCATCCAGCTCATCGACGATTTCCCAGATACCTGATGGCGCATCAAACAGGTTATCGAAGCGGATACGCAATGACTGCACTTCTGTGTCAATGCGGCCCAGCTTGCGAGCATCTTCGATATTGATCACAGCGAGATTCGAGTCGAGTTCTGCACCAACAGAGAAGATACCCGTCACGGTTAAGCGCTTAATACGTGGCAACACGCCTGCCGGCGATAACGTGGCTTCTGGCAGCATCATGGTAATCTTGTCGCCGAGACCTACTTTTAAGTGTCGTGCGAGCAGCTCACCAATAACAACACCAAACTCACCTGCCTGAAGACTTTCGAGCGAGCCTTCAGTAATGTGCTGCGGCAAAATAGAAACACGATCCTCTACCGCAGGCTCAATACCGGTAATCATGACGCCTTGCACGCGGCCACCATAACCGAGCATCCCCTGAAGTCGGGTCAGTGGTGCAGCGGCAGCGACGCCCGGAATACCCTCAACACGGGTTGCCAGCACTTCCCAGTCTTCGATACCACCATATTTATAGAGCACGGCATGAGGCACCATGCCCAGAATCCGCTCACGCAGTTCCCGATCAAAGCCGTTCATCACGGACAGTACGAGAATAAGAACGGCGACACCGAGGGTCATCCCTATCATGGACGACATTGAGATAAACGAAATGAAGTGATTACGACGTTTTGCCGCGAGATAGCGAAGGCCTATCCAGAATGGAATGTTGGCACTCATCGACACAGATACCCTGTCAGAATGTGTGGCGCAAGTGTGCCTCAAGTTGCCTTCCGACGCTACCTCAGGCGAACCTTACACAAGCCTTACTCAATAAAAGCAAAACGTAACCTAACGGCCTGAAATGGAACACAAGTGCGGACATTGTCGTCTTGTATACCGCCCCCCATGCTCTACGATAGAAGATGTATGGCGTTCCCCACACGGAGATTTCTCATGACACCATTTAAAATTGCGCACATTCTTGTTGGCGCAGCATTACTCAGCCCTCTCGCTCAGGCTGAGATCCAGGAAATTCCGGCAGAGGAAATGACAGAGTCTTATATTCGCGACACCACAGTTATTGTTCGCAAGCAGGCTCCGACCGTAGAAAATACCCAGAGAACGCTTATCCGCGTATCACCGCTTGAAGATGACTTCTCAGAAGGTGAGTCAGTTTCTGACTCTACCGCCGAGATCCGTCAGATGTACGAAGCAATGCCAGGCGACATGACGGCGCAGACAGAGTACGAGTTCTATCGCGTAAACCAGGTTATACCCACCACGCCAGAGTACGACCCTGATCGCTACGCTAACGATGCCAAACTCCGTGAAGTTCTCGGCCTGTCCCCTAATGAAGCTATTGATTACAACAACCTGAGCAATCTTGCTTTACCTACCGTCGGCCCTGATGGAGAAACCGTCCCAGATGGAATGACTATTAATCCGGGAAGTTTCCAGATTGTTATCCCAAATACCAACGGCTACCCATCAGAATCACATCTGACACCCAATGGCGAGGCAAGCATTAATGTGACCCCAGAGAACATCACATTTCAGTTCAATACGCAGCGCTGATAGAGTGTAAGTTTTTGTGATTCAAATCCTGTTTATTTTCACTCTTTGAGTCACAAAGACAAACATTAGTAAAATTTTTCCTTATATTTCAATAGCTTAGAATCTAATCAATTTAACGTAAAGAAAACATACAAGAGTGGTGTTCTGTCTATAAATGCGATAGAGTGTTTCAACACTATAAGAATAAAGAGACACCGGAACATGCAATTCGTTACCTACTCCCCAGCAGCACTAAAACAGTCGCCTCAGATCGAAACTGTCGATGCTTATAAGGTAGAATTTGCCGCGTTTCAAAGCGAAGGCAACATGCACCGCACACCAGTGATGTTTCTTGGTGGCGCCTTCCAGAGTTTTTCTTCTTTCCGTAACGAAGTAGAGCAGATGCTGGAGCATTGCCCGGTTATTCTCGCGGACTTCCCTTCTCAGGGCAGCAACGACCAGTTGGCTCCTGAACTGAACATGGAAGACTACGCAGACCTGATCGCTAAATTCCTTGATTCTCAGGGCGTTGAAAAAGTGCAGCTTATGGGCGTGAGCTACGGGTCAGCTATGGCCACCCTCTTCGCTTCTGCTTACCCAGAGAAAATCGAACGTCTCCTTATTTCTGGTATTACCTGTTTCCGTCGCGAAAGCCTGATCACCCTACTGGAAGATTCACTGAAGCTTCTTGATGGTGGAGATATGGATTCTTTCGCAACCACAGCCGTTTGCAATCTGATCAACCATAACCGCATGGAAGACACCCGCATCGGTGCGACCTACCGTCGCCTGCTGTTCCGTCAGATCGCACGTCTGAACGACAACGAGCGTCAACGCTATGCACAGAACACCCGTCGCCTCCTGCGTTTCCAGGGATTCGCGAAGTTCCCGGATTGCGAAACTCTGATCGCCACTGGTGAGTTCGACAACTTTACGCTGCCGCAAGAAAATGCCGCAGTCGCACGTCAGTGCGCCAAAGGTACGTTTGCTGTAATCCGCAACGCTGATCACCTCGCGCAGTTTGAGCAGAAGTCAGCCTCTATGGAACTGGTATGTCGCTTCATGAGCGGCCAGTCTCTGGAAGGCATTGATGGTGTTGATCTGTATGACCCACAAGGCTACGACTTTGCAAATCAGCGTCTGCAAGGCCGTATCCGCCCAATGGAGCAGCCTTACACCCTGATCGACAAGGCTTCCGGTAAAACGCATACCGTACGTATCAACAACATCAATTTCAGCGGTTGTGAACTGGAACAGATCAATGTTGATATGGCTCTGACTGAAGCATCTGATCAGCTTTACATCGAGCTGCCGGAAACTGGCCATCACTACCATATCCGAGTGCTGGGCAAAGATAAGAAGCGTATGCGCTGCCTGATTATGCAGCGTGACATCAAGGCCGCAGAGGCTTTGCTGACCTACCTGGACGAGCATCTTCTGATGATTCGTGAAGGCCAGCAAACAGTTGAGGAAGTCGCAGGCCAGCTAGCCTGAGACGAGTGCGCAGGCAGCAATGCCTCACAAACCCGCCTTTAGGCGGGTTTTTTATTGTCTGAAGCCTGGCTCCAGATACATATAAAAGCCGGAATCAGTTAATCCGACGGAATGGGGGTAACGAGTCGAGTAACAACTGGCCATAACGATGTGACACCAGGCGCTTATCAAGAATACTGATCCGCCCCTTATCTGTCTCCTTACGGATCAGACGACCGCAGGCCTGGATCAGTCGGATAGAGGCGGCTGGCAAAGTAAGTTCCATAAAGGGGTTACGCCCGCGACTTTCCATCCATTCAGAAATGGCAGACTGAATCGGATCGTCTGGTACAGCGAAAGGAATCTTCACAATCACGACATGAGTCACGTACTCGCCGGGCAAATCGATACCTTCAGCAAACGAGGCCAGACCAAAAATCACATTGCCCTTCCCTTCATCGATGCGTGCCTTGTGACGACGTACGATTTCAGCTTTAGGTAAGTAGCCCTGACAGAGTAAATGGTCATACCAATCGCGGATAAAGTAATCACGGGTAGCTTCGAGCTGCGCGCGAGAACTGAAAAGCACCAATGTGCCGATATCCGGATTAATGGCATCTTTCAGCCACTCCTGAACATCACCTTCAAAGCTTTCGCTTTTAGGGTCAGACTTCAGCTGAACTACCTGAAGCTCACCCAGCTCGGGATAGTTAAACGGACTGGCAACCCGCTCATAAGTCGCCCAATCAGGCAAACCAGCTTCCCACTGCAACGTATGGAAGCTGTTCAGCGCCGTCAGGGTTGCCGAGGTAACCACAGCACCATAACAGCGATTCCATAGATTACGACGCAACTGTGCAGCCACCGAAATCGGTGACGCAGAAATCAGAATATCCCAATCCTCACCATATGGCGTTTTACTGATCCAACGCGCAACCGGTAACTCACCTTCTGCCTCTGAAGCTGCCAGCCAGGATAGCGCCTCTGATAGCTCTTCAGCCTTCGCCAGCATAATACCAACCGGTGCCTGCCAGCCTTCTGCTTTTTCACGTGGTATGTCACCAGTCTCATTTGGATCGAGAGACTTCTGCAGCATATCATTGAGCTTATCGAGCCCGGCGACCAAAGGCTGCAGTGGCGCCTTCATGGTATCAAGCAGCTCTCTTAACGAGTCAGGCAACTGACCAAACTCAAAACGCTGGCGATCCCTGTCGCCCATCAGGTCCATGACCAATGGCCACACCAGACTTGCGCTCTGACTGAGCGCTTGTATATTTTCTGGCGCTTCGCGCAGTGAGTGCATCAGCCCAGTTGGTACACCGACGTCGGCGATAAACTGCTCTATCAGCTTTTCAAGCTGCTTCAGCCACTGACGGGTTGCCCGTACACCCATCTCGAGACGGAAGTGATTCAGAGCCTTGTCAGCAAGATGATGGCCTTCATCAAATACGTAGATAGTTTTGTCGGGCGCAGGTAACACAGCACCACCACCGAGAGACAAATCCGCTAACACCAGATCGTGATTGGCGACGATTACATCAGCATCTTCCATAGCAGAACGGGCCTTGTAGAAAGCACAATTCTGAAAGTGCTCGCAACGGCGATTAGAGCACTCGCGGTGCGTTGCGGTGAGGTGGCCCCACTGGCGATGATCGATTTCATCCGGCCAACGATCGCGGTCACCATCCCACTTACCGGTGGCGTATTCTCCAAGCATGGATTCGTACAGTTCGCGGTCCGCTTCTTCTGGCGTCTGCTCGAAAAGATCGACCGTAGAAAGAATACCTGATAGCTGTTGTAGCGATTTATCGAGCTTGGTTAAGCAAAGATAGCGACCACGACCTTTAGCCAGCGCAAAATTAAATGGCAGGGACAGGTGCTTTTTCAACGCAGGCAAATCTTTATCAAGAATCTGTTCCTGCAAGGCAACGGTTGCCGTAGAGACGAGTAGTTTTTTCTCCCGCTCAATAGCAACGGGTAACGCTGCAATCAGATAAGCGAGGGTTTTCCCTGTGCCGGTGCCAGCTTCAACAACCGCAATCCCAGCCTCATTATCACGCTCACCTTTCTCACCCTCCTGCACCGCCGCAAGTGCCTTGGCAATTTCAGCAATCATCACGCGCTGGCCATACCGGGGGCGGAGGTCCAGCGCCTTAATCGCTTCGCGGTACAGTCCCTGTATGCGTTCTTTGGTTTCTTTTTTCAGCATATTCAGTGACCGTCGCGGATAGCCTGCCAACCGCGACTGCGACCAATAACGACTGGCCATCCACTGACATCAAGCGTAATGCCATCGCGGGTAATTTCTTTCAATGTTACGCCCTTCGCCACCGGATCACCTTCTTTCCAGGTAAGACCGTTCATTACTACCTGACGCTTCGCAGGAACTGAACTGTAGGTGTGGCCTGTAATCGTCAGACTGGGAATGCGTTCAAGCGCTTCAAAAGGAGTGCGGTCAGCGGCATCGGAAACCGGAGCATCAGGAGCTTTACTAC
>JAYNJA010000004.1:9050-13903 GCA_038109705.1 Thalassolituus sp.
GGACTGAATCATCAGAATCAGAAACGGCAGCGACATCCTCATCACCGGACTGATCACCTGTCTCATTGAAAGCACGCACACTTGGTGTAAAGAGGGTTCCGGTTGTCATCTGAGCAACGCTAACCTCACCTTCAGGTGACTCTTTCTTTTGCACTTCGTTCTTTGACGTTTCTTTCTTTGACGTTTCTTTCTTTGACGTTTCTTTCTTTGACGTTTCTTTCTTTGGCAGTTCTTTCTCTGGCATTTTTATCGCAGCCAGTTCTTGCACAGCCCCATTCTGCTCAGCCCATTCGCCAGAAGACATCAGCACCGCAATAACGCCTAACAAAGCTGCGATGACGAGGAGCAGAATAAGCAGAGGTTTCTGAGAGGACGCTGTAGCACTGGGCGAAACCCCGACTCCGCCTAAAGGAAGTGGCTTAGCTTTTGGCTGGCTGCCACGCTCCTGCTCAGACTTTTTCAGGGCATCAAGAATATACGACACGGCTAATCCTCAGCCTGCATATACATTAAGGTTTTCGGGCCGATGATGCGGTCGGCTTTCAGACCTTTTTCAATCTGGAATTCTGCAACGGCACGTTCAAGCAACGGATCGTAGTAATCCGGGTCAGCCTGCACCTGCACTCCTCCAGGGCCGATACTGGTCCATTCCTGATCCCAGGTAATTCCCAGACGCGATCGTACCCAGCGTACCACCTCTGATGTCTGTCCAGGCTTCACTGCGCTGTCATAAGGAACGGGAGGCTGCCAGAAAATTATGGCGCTGCCACTGTAGTTCTGCTGATTATCTGAACCTGTGTCTGAATCGGAGTCCGACTCAGAGCCACTCAACATATACCAGCTGCCATCCACCTGCTTAAACGCCGTCTTCTGATTAAGCTCTTTCAGCTCAGCCAGCGACCAATCGACATTGATACATTCATAGCCGGTAGCTTTCAGGTCATCACAGGATACGGCGGTGATCCCAGCTGCCGCTGCAAATACAGCAACCGGATCAGTGCGGTCAGGGCCAACCACGTCCTGCCATGGCAGGTAACGATAAGCAGCATAAGCACCGCCAACGAGTACTGAAAACAGCATCAGGAATAGCAGTATGGATACAAACATCGGAAGAACTGAACTTTCAGATACAGCTCCTCTTGAGGTCGCTGATTTTTTCTTAGTGACCGCCCCACCGGTCACCTCAATCACCGCCTGACGGGCAATCTCTTTACCGACAACTGCAGATTCGGTGGCATAGGCTCCGAGCAAGGCACGGTCGGCGATACTGTTGATCAGGCGAGGAGTTCCGCGACTCGCCTCCCAGATGATTTTCACTGCATCACGATCAAACAACATATGCTCAGAGCCCGCACAAGCAAGACGATGCTCAAGATAAGCAGCAGTATCTTCACGTGATAAGAAATCGAGATGGTAACGGGCGGTAATACGCTGATTCAACTGGCGCAGATCATGCCGTGCAAGCAAATCACGTAGTTCTGGTTGCCCTACCAGCACAAGCGTTAATAATTTTTCGCGGTGTGTCTCAAGATTAGTCAGCAGACGGATCTGTTCCAGCAACGCCGGCGGCATCGCCTGGGCTTCATCAATGACACAGATAACGCGCTGATGCTGAGCATAAAAAGCAACCAGCGCGTCGTTGATTACGCCGTACAACTCTTTAAGAGACAGGGTTTTATCGTAACTGATACCCAGGTCATCACAGAGACTCTGCATTAATTCAATCGGCGATAGCTGCGGATTGAAAATGTACGCAATATGATCGCCTTCAGGCACTGATTCCATCAAGGCCCGACAGAGCATGGTTTTACCTGTACCCACTTCGCCAGTCAGGCAGATTAAGCCGCCTTGATCAGTCAGCGCGTAACTCAGATGCGCCAGTGCTTCCTGATGCCCTTTTGATGGGTACAGAAAATCCGGATCTGGTGAAATCGTGAATGGCAGTTTTTCGAGGCCGAAGTATTCGAGGTACATGTGCATCCCGTCCGCATGAAGCCGGCATGATACCGTATTCAGCCTTTGCTTTACCAACGATAGGCAAAGCCCAGTTTCAGGCGAGCATCCCGTGCTTTTCGATAATCAAGGTTGTCGGCTATATAGCCCAGAGACAGTCCTTGCCAGTTCAATGTCAGTCCGGCCTGACGGCGGCTACTCAATACAACGCCAACCTGCGCCTGATCAATAACAAACCTCTTTTCAACAGAGAGGTTGCGGTACTTGTCGTGCCAGTAATATTGAGCATAAACCTGCTCTGGCCCGTAGTACCCATTCGCAATAACGGTGCTTTTTATCGAAGTGCTGAATTCTTCAGGGTTATCATCACCGCTGGCAGCACCACTGCCGCTGCATACCGGATCAGAAATCTCTCCAACCTCAGCACAGATACTGCGATGAGCAGAATTAAACATATCCAAACGATTCCAGAGGTCGCGGATCTTTAGTGATACGCCGAGATCATCGGTCACCTGCCAGCTTCCAGATAAAGAGGCGCTATACCCATACCACTCAGTAGACGCAGCCCCGGTCGGATCTTCATAATCCGGCAACGTATTAAATGAAGGAAACCGATACTCATCAAAATAATACGATAAGCGGGCTGAAAGGTTCGTCCCATCACCAGTGAAACTACGGCCATAAAAGGTCCCGAACTGATAATGAATTAACTTATACAAAGTAAATTCGGGCGTAAGACTCCAGCGATCCCTCTCAATCCGATACGCACCACCAACACCTTTTGCCTCAAATGAGCGGGCATCAAGCAACACATTCCGATCAGCTTCAGTTTCCTGTCCAAATTCGGCATCAAGATAAACGGCTGTCGTATCTGGCGAAAACTTCAGAGAATAAAACCAGCGGCGCTCCGCAAATACGCGAGCCGCACCATAATCCGCACCGGCCTTAAGAGACATATCGGAGTAAGCAAAAGTACCGGTACCAGCATTCTTTTCCCACCCCTCAATCATCTGATGAATGGGTACAGGCTCAGAACTCGCCTCAACCTCAAAACTGATGTCAGTAGATAAATTCGGAGATGAACTGTCGCCGTCGCTACCGACTGCTCCAGATGCAAAAGAAGGTCGGGAAACAAGCGCAGATGCAGAAAGAAATAAAAACAGGCAAACGAATTGTTTGCCTGTTACATAGAAATTAAACACTGGTTTAATCGCCAATAATCATCCAGGTACCGTCGACAAAGCGGGCAACAAACACCCCGTCGCGTTCTTCACGGATAGTACCTACCAGAGAGCCGCGAACCGTTAGGTAAGCAACAGCGTCGCATGAATCTTCTACTGCAGAAATCTTGTCGCGATCATTCAGACCACAAGCAAATTCATCATCACCCTGCAAATACTCTGTACGTGTAACAATGTGCGAAAGCACAGACTGTTCGTCTCCACCGAGAGTCACACCTGAGCGATATATTGTCCAGGCACCACGTTCGATCTCAATTGTATCCAGCTCACCATTTTCATTCGCGAGCTCTTCTTCACTAACAGAGTATTCAAGTACAAACGCCTGGGCATTCGCTCCCACGCCTACGCCAATCGCTTCAGAAAGGAAGTCGTAATCCTCATTTGCACCAAAACTGTAGGCAACACTCGCCGAAAATATATCAGGAGTCTGACGCTCAAGTGCAAACTCACCAATGACAGGTACAATTCCTGTTTCACCATCGGTCATATTACTGGTAACCGTAAGTGATAAGGTATCAATACCCAGCATCACAGTATCGACGAATACACCTTCAAATGGTCCGTACTCCTGCCCTTCAACTAGCCCAGTAAAGTTACCTTCTGAATCAACCAGACCTGCGGTGGTAAGATCGATCCGGTACTCGCCGTTCGCTGCAATAACATAATTTGTCAGTACATCTGATTCGTAATTTTTCTCAATCAGCTCATCAAGACTTACATTACCGGCGAGTTCGATTGGATCAGAGCACTCAATGACAGCTCGGGTTCCTTTCTCTACAGCGCAGGATTCGGTGCTCGTACTGCCCAACGCACTATTATATGGATACATGCGAATGCGATTAATGTATTCATTACTGATCAGCTCAACATCAAATGTATCAACAGTTGTAGAGTCATCAAGGGTTTCTACGTCCCGCTTTAACGAAACCATGTTACTGATTGTTGCTGGCGCACCATCCATCTCCCGGAAGAAGGCACCGATTTCAGGCCACTTCGTCTCAGGGTAATAAGTAAGTCCATTTGTCGTTCTTACCTGAGAGATGATGGCACTGGAGGTTGTCTCAGCTGAATTTACAGAACGCAACCACAGCACCAGTGTAATCGGGTTATAACGAAGATCTGAGTCTTCATCCAACGGATCACTGACGCCAATCAGATTCGCTTCAACCAAAACACGGAAAGTGTGCGCACCACCGTCGCTATCAGGAAGATCAAGCGCCGCATCAAAGCTCACCATCGGCCAGATCAGACCAATCTGAACAGGGTCAACCGCCTCTGGATCGACAACATCCCCTGACTTAAATGGCGGTGGCACCGTGTACGGATCATCATAGTAAAGGCGGATATAAGCTTCTGAGCTTGCACTTCCGTCAGAAATAACATCGGCACTCCAATAATAAGTTGTGCCGTTTTTAAGTAGTTTATTGTTGGTAGAATCGATTTCGAAGTCGAAAGCCCGGTAACCACCAGAATCCTCATCAAAAGTCGACAATACCGGGCGCATAATAAGGGTAAGGTCTTCCGCAATAACCACCCGATCTGAATTGATTGCCTCTGGATCTTCAGAACTCGTAGTTATTACAAAACGACCATCGGCAGGTGTGCAGTCCGCCGCGCCATACTTACACGCTATCAAATATTCAGCACCCTGCATCAGAT
>JAYNJA010000004.1:13913-16550 GCA_038109705.1 Thalassolituus sp.
AATGGAAGGAGCAAGGTCCTGGTACAGTACTTCATGGGCTACGTAGTACGCGTCCATCCGACGGGCGTGCTCAGGTGCGATAAAACTATCTTTCGTTTCATCTTCAGCCCAGAAATTTTTAACGGCTTCAGTTAACTGCTCGATAAACTCTCTTGCCGTACCAACAGTATCCGTCCAGCCCGCCAGTTCAGCAGGAACATCAACCTCAACGGATGTGTATTCATCTTCTACCAGGCTCGCAGCAACACTGATCAGGCGCTCATATGCGGCATCTGCTGCCGCAGGAACACGAGCGCCAGTGCCACGGTAGTAGTCTATGTTCAGTTTAAGAATGCCGGCCGCAGCCTCGAATATCTCAGCCAGTGTTATCTCGGTGGCCACTTTTACGCCGTCTTCCACTCGACTACGTTCCAGCATCTGGCCATAGTTTTTTCGGAGATCACTGGTGATTTCACCCAGCAGAGTCACTGAATCGGTGCCTTCCTCTGACGCTGCAAGCTCAGGTAAGGCGGCGATCAGAGCCCCGTAAAAAATACCTTCTTCGAATCGAGCAGCAGTGAGTGATGTGGATTTCGTTATCTGACTAGGGCCGATTGGCGTGACGTAAATAATGTCAGAGACAGAAAACAACTTTGAAACATGCAGGTTGGCAAGTTCGAGAGTGTATTCACTGTATACACCAGTACGTACGCTATCCACATCATCGAGCACTGCCTGGTCGATATCTTCACGATCATCATCGGATATGTCGTTTGTTAAAGCATCGATATAAACAGTGCGGCCAAGGCTTACCGCCAGGTCTGTGATCCAGTTAACGTTGATTATCATGTCGCGAGCAACCTGACCGACACCGGCGCGAACGTCGTAACCCTCAGGCAACTCGACATCGTCGAGGAAATCTACTCCGCTACACCCTGCTGGCTTTTCACAACGATACGTCATTGCCCCGTAGTCATCAGTGGCAATCATTACGATGGTTGTTCCATCAGACGCCTCGTCAAGCGCCATAGAATAATCACCATTGCCATCCGACAGGCTGGCCGGACCATCAAAAATAATATCGCCACTATCATTCGGGGTGATAGTCGGACCACCTTCGGAGTTAACTGGCGTCCCTGTCACCCTGCCCCCGGACACACCAACATCAATCCGACCGCTGATACCTAATGTTCCCGTTGCCACTCCGACCTTTTTCGAAGACGATGAATTACCCGAACACGCCGCGACGACGAGCCCGATGGCCAAAGGAAGGAGAAGCTTTTTCATAACAACAGGTGACTCTTATTCTAATTTCTTTCGCCATTCTACGGCGTGCATGATTCCAGAATAGCTTGAGAGGCGCCCTTTTACTGCCCCTTTACACAAAAAAACCCGGCATAAGCCGGGTTTTTTACAGTGCTTTACAGGAGCAATGATTACTTCTGTGCAGCCTTGAACTTCAGGCGGTAAGCGTGCAGCAGTGGTTCGGTGTAACCGCTTGGCTGCTCTTTGCCTTTGAAGATCAGATCAGACGCTGCCTGGAAGGCAATACCGTCGAAGCCAGGAGCCATGTTGATGTAAGCAGCATCACCTGCGTTCTGACCATCAACGATCGCTGCCATGCGCTTCAGGCTGTCTTCAACCTGTTCGCGGGTACAGATACCGTGCTCCAGCCAGTTAGCAACGTGCTGAGAAGAGATACGCAGAGTTGCGCGGTCTTCCATCAGGCCAACGTTGTTGATGTCTGGCACTTTAGAACAACCAACGCCCTGGTCAACCCAGCGAACAACGTAACCCAGGATACCCTGACAGTTGTTGTCGATTTCTTTCTGGATCTGCTCTGGGGTCAGCGCAGCAGCTTCTTCAGCAGTCATCAGAGGGATGGTCAGGATGCCATCTACGTTTGCGTGTTCGCGGTTCTTCAGTTCATTCTGAACAGCGAATACGTCTACCTGATGGTAGTGCATAGCGTGCAGAGCTGCAGCAGTCGGAGACGGAACCCATGCGGTGTTAGCACCAGACTTAGGATGGCCGATCTTCTGTTCCATCATCATGCCCATCTCATCTGGGATAGGCCACATGCCTTTACCGATCTGTGAACGGCCCTGCAGACCAGTTTCCAGGCCCACATCAACGTTCCAGTTTTCGTAGGTGTTGATCCACAGCTGCTGCTTCATGATGGTCTTAGGTACGAATGGACCCGCCAGCATAGAGGTGTGGATTTCGTCACCAGTACGGTCCAGGAAGCCAGTGTTGATAAATACAACACGGTCTTTCGCAGAACGGATACATTCTTTCAGGTTAACCGTAGTACGACGCTCTTCGTCCATGATGCCCATCTTCATAGTGAAGCGTGGCAGACCCAGTGCATCTTCGATACGACCGAACAGTTCGTTGGCGAATGCCACTTCTTCTGGACCGTGCATCTTAGGCTTAACGATGTTTACAGAACCGGTAGTAGAGTTCTGGAACGGAGAGTTACCCTTCAGATCGTGCATAGCGATCAGAGTAGTCATCATGCCGTCCATGATGCCTTCTGGGATCTCGCTGCCATCAGCCAGAACCCAGACTGGCCGATACTCGAGCACCAGCGAGACCCCAAATTGATCCGGAACCTTCTGCGCAAGCTCGACGAGCTTATCATACGTTGCACCGGCC
>JAYNJA010000004.1:16560-19340 GCA_038109705.1 Thalassolituus sp.
TTCGTTACGGATGAACAGCATTGAGCGACCTTTCAGCTTAACGGTTTCACCGTTCAGGCCAGTGTACTCACGATCTGGGTTCATAGTACGGGTGAAGGTCTTGCCACCTTTGGTCACTTCTTCAGCCAGATCACCTTTCATCAGGCCCAGCCAGTTACCGTAGGTCACAACTTTGTCAGCTGCGTCTACTGCAGCAACAGAGTCTTCGCAATCCATAATGGTGGTCAGAGCCGCTTCCATCAGAACGTCTTTAACGCCTGCAGCGTCGGTAGAACCGATTGGGCTGGTTGCGTCGATCTGAATTTCGAAGTGCAGGCCGTTGTTAACCAGCAGGATTGCTTCTGGTGCAGCCATTTCGCCTTTGAAACCAACCAGCTGAGAAGCGTCTTTCAGGCTGGTAGTGCTGCCGTCTTTCAGGGTAACAACCAGTTTGCCCGCGTCGATTGCGTACTTAGTGCTGTCAACGTGATCGCCAGCAGCCAGAGGCGCAGATTCGTTCAGGAAGTTACGAGCGTATGCGATAACTTTGTCACCACGTACTTTGTTGTAGCCAGCGCCCTTCTCAGCACCGCCTTCTTCAGAGATAACGTTAGTGCCGTACAGCGCATCGTACAGAGAGCCCCAACGCGCGTTAGCAGCGTTCAGAGCAAAACGGGCGTTCATTACTGGTACAACCAGCTGAGGACCCGCCATCTGGCCGATTTCTGGTTCTACGTTTGCAGTAGTTGCTTCGAAGTCTTCGCCTTCTGGCAGCAGGTAACCGATTTCCTGCAGGAATGCTTTGTATTCTACAGCGTTGTGAGCCTGACCTTTACGCTCAGTGTGGTAAGCATCGATCTTAGCCTGCAGATCGTCACGCTTAGCCAGCAGGGCCTTGTTCTTAGGCGCCAGTTCGTTAGCGATAGTGTCGAAAGAAGACCAGAAAGCATCTGCTTCAATACCAGTACCTGGCATTGCCTTCTCGTTGATGAAATCGTACAGCTCCTGGGCGATCTGAAGTCCACCCTTCTGAACGTATTCTGTCATTGTTTAGCCTCAACTCTTGTTTGAACACAGCATCTGCGTGTGTAGACCAATTCCACCTGAAACGCAGTCAGCGCACAGGTGCATCTGAAAATAAGGGCCCGGAGTATACCCCAGTTGCGTGGTGCTTGCGAACGGCTTTCCATGCCGCAAAACCAATATCGATACAAATACTATACAATACATGTACAACCATGCTTATAATGGTTCTGGAGCTTGGCCGCACCAACAACTTGACCTGAAAATCCCTACGGAGGTAATCCATGGCTTCGAGAAAAGGTGCTTCTCGCAACAGCGAGAAACTGTCCAGCGCTGACCGCCAGGCACAGCTGGAAGAGGACATCCGTCGCTATCTCGACGACGGAGGTAATATTAAGGTAGTCCCAAGCGGAACCAGTGGCGAAAGCAGCTGGAAGCGGGACATTGGTGAGGTGCGACCGAATACTCGGGTGAATATCCAATCTCCGATTGCGTTCGGTTTCCTTTGAGTTCCGGAAATAAAAGGCTGGGCTCCAGCCGAAACGAAAAAGGCCCGGATTGCTCCGGGCCTTCTGCCATGTAGATAACAGCTCTGGCATGCACTCGCCTTAGTTAAGCGTTTCCCAAGTGCCATCGATATAACGGATGTACCATGTTCCGCTCTCATTGGCGACTTTACCGTACACATTGTCCCGGAAGTTCAGCACATAGACTGCGTCGTCAGTGTTCGTTTCAGTTGTTGGTTCGGCCGTATTCGACACAACACAGCGTTCTGCTGTGCCATCTTCACCAATAATGTAGCGATAAACCGGAGCGCCGCTCAGTGTTTCAAGGCGTCCTCCAGCCAGAACTTCGCTGTCAACCGTGGCCGTCGTTCCGTCTGCGTAAGTCAGAGACACACCATCTTTGTACACAGAAAAGCTGCTGGTATTCACTGTTCCGGATTCGTTACTGAAGTTAAATATCAGACGATCAATATCTGGGCCTGTACCCGTAAAGATCGTGGTGTCATCAACGCCTTTGTAATCATGAGAAAGGGCCAGTGCAACATTCATCTGTTCTTTGTAAGGCGCTGACACCTGAATATCGAGCAGAGTCTTTGGTTCAGTTTCACTACTGTAGTTCAGAACAACCTCACTGGTAACACGCGCACTGCTGAGGCCGAGTTGCGCCGGACGATACAGCGTGCCGTCGAAGGTCGTTGGCGATGTCGGCAAGGTATCCAGGTTTAAACAGCCATTCTCATCGGCGGCAGCAACCGGCAATGCGACAAAATAAACACCCTCACCGGCTACTTCAGGACGCGAGAACACACCGAGTGCCCACAAGCGGTTTACCGCCTCTTGAATATCCTGCTCCATCGCCAGGCGCTCCTTCGGTGCACACTTACCAACCACAGGTGATGCTACCGTACCGGTCAATGTACAGGCTTCGTATTCCGACGTAGCCACCATTTCGCTGTAATCACCGTCGAAATCAAGGTCGCTGACGTCTTCGCGCATGACCGTCGGGTAGAAACGGTAGCGGAAAGATTCTCCACCATTTACAAAATAATCCAGATACTGAACGTTCAGCCCGCGAATCGTTTCCGTACCTTGGGAGACGGTAACCAGCCCCGAAGAGACATACCCGTTGCTGAACTGGCTTTTACCTGATGGTTCAAAGAAAGCGTTAAACGAAGAGAACTCTGAATCCGGGTAAAAATCTTCAGCCTGATTCGCGGTTGCAGATACGAACAAGGTTGATACATACGAGTCATTACCGGCGTCGTCATCCAC
>JAYNJA010000004.1:19350-35458 GCA_038109705.1 Thalassolituus sp.
TATCTGAGATGCGCGAGTTAAGAACAACTTCGCCCATGTTAAAACGGCGTTCTGTCGCGCCATCCGGGTCATCAACGCCCTGGTACGTCAGACTGAATGTACCGGTAAGCTCCATTTCATTGTCTGTACCAATATCCGCAGTGTTGTAGAGTTCAAAATCAGACCAACGAATCTGGTAACCAAGCGCGGGCATTGATACCGGGTCCTGCAATACACTGACGGCGCTTTCATAGAAAATACGCACACCTGTTGAGCTCAGAATCGAGTCATCATTGTTGTATACATTGTCCAGCACGAGTCGCAGATCGCCACTGGTGATTCGACCGACCATAACCACATCGATGCCCTGCGAGCTGGTTGGCGAATCGTCGCCATCGAGCAGGTTTACATCAGCCACCGCCTGAGACACCGTCAGCGCACCGCCATTCAGGGTAAGAACGCCACTGCTGTAAGAGTGTGAGCTGTACCAGCTCCAACCAGAGTCGATTGCCGGGCAGCCAGACGACAGATAACAGTCACGATAGAAATCCGTTATTTCGGTTACTGCGATCACAATCTCATCAAAGGCCGCGACATTATCGTCACCAATCGCCTGGAGCAGATCGCCATAGTTATCCAGCTCGGCGCGGTATCCTTCTTCAAAGAAGGTATTGCCGTAATCACGCAGGACTTCAACAAACGCCTTAGTGCGCTTCAGGCCTAACTCGTAATCACTGAGATCATCACCGAGAAGTGTCGCCAACGACGCCGGATATACACTGGTCAGCTCACCGTCAACAAAGACCTCACGCTCGGCGGTCAACTCAGAAACAACGGTATCTACGTAGCCCTGAACGCGGGAATCAGACACGATTACCGCATCCAGATTGTCTATCGCAGTGCCATAAAGATCATATAAGGAAAGCGTCTGAGATCCGCCACGCTGGTAAAGCTGGCCATCGTTCGCTACGAGATCAGCAGCCACAGCGGAAGAAAAGAATGGCGCATCAGTCGAAGCGCTATAGCTCAGCTCATATGACTGCCACGCAGCGATAAGTGCACCGTAGCGGATCGCCTCTTTCGCAGTTGTGATATTTGCGTTCTTCCACTGATCTATCTGCGCGAGATCAGCAGGCTCCGCCGACTGAACACTGGAAATGCCAAACAAACGTGACAGCTGAGACTCGGCCTGCACTACGGAATATACAGAGTAGTAACCAGTACTCAGCCAACCACCATCCTGCTGATCACCGGAGTTTTCACTAAACAAACGCTCATACGCCAGCTCAGCCGCAAGATCAGTTATAGGCGTCACCCGAATGAGTTCGCCTTTCGTCAGACCAGCAGCAACAGAACGCCAGCCCGGCGCTCCAACCAACTCATAATCAGAACCGAAAGCGGTAGAACCACAACCAGCAACAAGCTGACAGCGACGTAATGACACTTCACCGTCTGAAGTGCGGCGCCCATATACGTCGACATACAGAATTTCACCGTTTGAAGTCGTTACGCTGGCGTAGCCCTGATCATCGGTGAAATACGGTGCGTAATTAAAAACACCCGGCTCTACTTCTGGCAGACGCCCTGACTCATCAACGACAACGCGGCGTACAAGTGCATCGTTGATATCTTCCTGACCAACCTGAACCTTAATGCCAATCGTAGCGACAGAGGAGCTGCCGTTATCATCACTACACCCAGCCAATACCAGACCAAACGCCGTCGCCAGCAGAGTCTTTCGAGCCATACCCACAGAAAAACTGATCACTACTTCCTCGGTACTAATAACTAGTAAAAAGTAAAAACATAAAAACCAAATATCGGCGGCCATCATAGCAGTGATGGCGGCAGTTACCAGCAGCAGTCAACCAATCCGAAAGTAAGGAATTGCCAAAACTGCCCTCCCCGCTGTTTCTGCGCCCGGTTTGCTCTATAATCGCGGCCTCACAGCGGAGTACCTATGCATCTTTTCGTCGAACAACTGACCAACGTTGATTTCAGCTACCTTGATAGCACTCGCGGTATCGTGGGTGAAACCTGGTGGGCATCTGCCATTCTCGAAGGCGCACTCGACGATCAGGGTATGGTCTGTGACTTTGGTACGGTTAAGAAAGTTCTGCGCAATTGGTTGGATACTGAAGTAGATCACCGCCTGCTGGTCCCAGCGAAAGCACCCGGACTTACGGTGACAGAGGCAGATGACCGCATCAGCCTGTCACTGAATACAGCCCGTGGACTGGTTACGATGGATGCCCCTGCACAGGCAGTAACGCTGATTGATGCTGAATCGATTAATGCAGATAGCGTCGCCCGCTATTGCATCAGCCGACTGACCGCACACTTTCCCACTACCATCGACCAACTGACTCTGGATTTCACACCAGAAGACATCAGCGGCGACTTTTATCACTATTCCCATGGTCTGAAGAAACACGCTGGTAACTGCCAGCGCATCGCACATGGGCACCGCTCACGCCTGCAGATCTGGCTTAATGGTGAGCGCAGTGCCAGTGAAGAAAAGTACTGGGCAGACCTGTGGGCAGATATCTATATCGGCACCCTGGAAGATCTGGTCAGCCACAATGACGACTTACTGAGCTTTGCCTATACATCAGAGCAAGGTGACTTTGCACTGACACTGCATCGCGAGCACTGCTACATGCTCGATACAGACTCAACCGTTGAGCTGATCGCCGACCACCTGGCCAAAGAGATTAAGAAACGCCACCCGGAGAAGAATGTACGTGTACGTGCATTTGAAGGGGTAAACAAAGGTGCTCAGGTCACCCGCTGAAGAAAGAATGCTCAGGTGATCACCTGAGCAAGCCTCTCTTACCAGACCATAACAGAACCAGACTTCAGGTCTGACGTTCCATCTTCCGGCGGATACGACGCTGACTCATAATAAAAAGTACCACCGCGACCGGTAGGATGAACCACATACCTTCTCGAATCTGCTCGCCGTATTGCTTACCAAGCAGAAAAGTCGGACCAAACAGAACGGCCGCCCAGACGATAATCGACATCAGATTCGCCAGACAGAACGGAATCAAAGGTACCCGTGCCAGGCCACAGGCAATGTAACCGAAAGTGCGCAGTCCAGGCATGCAGCGAATCAGCATCAACTGATGCCAAGGCGACTTACGTAGCGGCTGAACCTGTTTACGAATAATCGGATGTCGAAGATTTCGCCGCAGTTTCGGCCAGATCAGTGCCGCCCTGCCAAAAAAATACAGCGCCGTATCACCTATAAACATTCCCAGACACACGGCAAAGAAAGCGACGCCCGGCGCGATCTTTTCACTGGCAGCCAGCAATGCCGCACCAATGATGGCCAGATCTTCCAGCATAAAGGTGGAGATAACGATAACCAACACCGGCCAGGCGGGATGATCAAAGTAATTCAGAAGCTGATCTAACATCTATTTTTCTGCAAGCTCGCAAAAATGGGTCGCAGATTGTACCAGAAGTGCCTGATTTGCCCACGTAAGTGGATAATTTTTGAGAAGAATTATCACTCAGGTACTGAGATCGACGGAAAAATCCGGTAAAATCCTGCGCCTTTCCGAACGCCCAAACACTAGCCATATCAAAGAGAGTACCCATGGAACTGTCTGCACTCACTGCAATTTCACCGCTGGATGGCCGCTACGGCAGCAAAACTGTCTCACTGCGCCCAGTTTTCTCTGAATTCGGTCTGATCCGTGCCCGTGTTGAAGTAGAAATCCGCTGGTTGCAGCGCCTTGCTGAACACACTGAAATCGCAGAAGTTCCAACCTTCTCTGCAGACACAATGGCCCAGCTTGATGCGATTGTTTCTGAATTCAGCGAAGCTGACGCACAACGTGTTAAAGACATTGAGGCGACAACTAACCACGACGTGAAAGCGGTTGAATACTTCATTAAAGAGAAGTTCGCTGACAACGCAGAACTGCAGGCTATTAACGAATTCGTACATTTCGCCTGTACTTCTGAAGACATCAACAACCTGTCTCACGGCCTGATGCTGAAAGGTGGCCGCGACGTGGTTGTACCTGTGATGCAGAAAATTGCCGACGAAATCCGCGCTCTGGCACACACCTATGCTGGCCTGCCTATGCTGTCCCGTACTCATGGCCAGACCGCGTCTCCTACCACTCTGGGTAAAGAGATGGCGAACGTCGTTGCCCGTCTGGAGCGCCAGATCAAACAGATCAACGCCGTTGAACTGCTGGGTAAAATTAACGGTGCTGTTGGTAACTACAACGCCCACGTGTCTGCGTATCCAACTATCGACTGGGAAGCCAACGCCGAAGTATTCGTGACGTCACTGGGTCTGACCTTCAACCCATACACGACTCAGATTGAGCCACACGATTACATCGCTGAGCTGTTCGATGCGATCGCGCGATTCAACACCATCCTGATCGACTTCGATCGCGACATCTGGGCATACATCTCTAACGGTTACTTCAAGCAGAAGACCATCGCTGGTGAAGTGGGCTCTTCAACTATGCCGCACAAAGTTAACCCGATTGACTTCGAAAACTCCGAAGGCAACCTCGGCATCGCAAACGCGGTGATGGCGCATATGGCTCAGAAACTGCCGATTTCACGCTGGCAGCGCGACCTGACTGACTCTACCGTTCTGCGTAACATGGGTGTTGGTCTTGGCTACAGCCTGATCGCTTACCAGGCGACTCTTAAGGGCATCAGTAAGCTTCAGGTGAACGAAGCCCGTCTGGCGGAAGATCTGGACAACGCATGGGAAGTTCTGGCTGAACCAGTACAGACCGTAATGCGTCGTTATGGTATCGAGCAGCCATACGAAAAACTTAAAGCCTTCACTCGTGGTAAGGCGATCACCAAAGACGCCATGGTTGAGTTCATCGCTTCTCTGGAACTGCCACAGTCTGCGAAAGATGAGCTGAACGCGATGACGCCAGCGTCATACGTGGGTACTGCAGAAGCTCAGGCGAAGAAAGTCTGATATTTACCCCGTAAAGCAAAAGCCTCCGCAAGGAGGCTTTTTTGTTCCCATCATGCCTCCTGCGGAGAATCTGAATGCACGTACTCGGCCACCTATCTATAGAAGAATTCCTGCGTGATTACTGGCAGAAAAAACCAGTACTGATCCGTCAGGCTGTGCCGGGGTTCGAAGCGCTTCTCGCGGCCGACGAACTGGCGGGCATGAGCCTCGAAGACGAGATTGAATCACGCCTCATTATCGAAGAAGGCAAATCGGGGCCCTGGGAAGTCCGTAAAGGGCCGTTTTCTGAAAAAGACTACCGCGCACTACCTGGAAACAAATGGACCCTACTTGTTCAGGCGGTTGATCAATGGGTACCAGAAGCTGCCGAGCTTCTGGAGCACTTCCGTTTTATCCCGTCCTGGCGCATCGACGACCTGATGATCTCCTATGCCGTCGATGGCGGCTCCGTTGGCCCTCATTACGATCAGTACGACGTATTCCTGCTGCAGGCCGAGGGTCAGCGCGAATGGCGCATCGGCCAGATGTGTTCAGAACAAAGCAGCCTGCTTAAAGGCCCTGCCGTTCGTATTCTCTCAGATTTTGAAGAGACCGAGCGCTGGGTACTCGAACCCGGCGATATGCTCTACCTGCCACCTAAGCTTGCCCACTGGGGGATTGCTCAGGGCGAGTGCATGACCTACTCCATCGGCTTCCGCGCGCCGGCAACATCAGAGCTACTGGAGCGGGCTATTGATTCCGCACTGCCAACGCTGACGGCCGACCATCGCTACGAAGACCCGGATCTCACGCAGCAACAGCATACCGGAGAAATTACTCAGGAAGCCATTGCTCGCCTGCGCGCTCTACTGACATCAGCACTAAGCGACGATGCAGTTCTGGCCGATACTCTTGGCCAACTGCTCACAGAACCTAAGTACGAAGACCGTGCGCCAGAAATGACGGATGAATGCGTCGATGCAGATTTGTTTGAGCAGGAAGTAGTAGCAAATGAGGTGCTGGTTCGTCATCCTTCCGCTCGTTTTGCCTGGCACATTGATGGCAATCAGATCCGCTTTTATGCCGGCGGAATCGCAACCTTGCTTCCGGACAGCGCACGCCAGTTAGTTGCGCTATTAACGGATGAGAGCCATTATGAAGTGAGCAAGTTGCTTGAAGCGGCCACGGATGACGCCGCAAAACAGCTCTTATCATCACTTTGGCAGCACCAGCTGCTGGATCAACTCTCAGAGCAAGAGGACGATTCTTTTGGAGATCCGGACGACTGATTGGCGCGCATCACGGGATCTGATCCGCCGCATACGTACTGAAGTATTTATCCGCGAACAAGGCGTCCCGCCTGAGCTCGAATGGGACGAAGACGATGCCCGCGCGATCCATTTCCTTGCCTTTGAAGGCCGGAATCCCATCGCCTGTGCCCGGCTTATGTCCGATGGACGTTTTGGGCGTATGGCAGTCCTCAAAAACTGGCGCCGCAACCACTGGGGATCACGTCTGCTCCACGCCATCGAAGACTATGCGCGAAATGAACTGCACGTACGCGAAATCAAAGCCAGTGCGCAGACCCATGCCCTTGGCTTCTACCGTAAAAATGGTTTTAGCGTACAACCCGGTTTCTTTGATGACGCCGGCATTCCCCACGTAAAGATCTACAAAGCGCCCGGCGCTCCCAACAGCAACTATGTACTGGTGCCCGGGCGCGACGAAACGCTTTACCATCTCGATTCACTAATCGCGATGACGGGCTGGGTGCAAGTCGCGCTCGCCGCCAATCCGCGCTCAGTGACTTTGGTGTGTCGGGATCTCAACCATCATTTATGGTCACGCCCCGAGGTTGTTGATGCCATCCGTGAATTTGCCAGTCGCTCGCCGAAACGACGGGTAAAAATACTGATTCCGTCAGAACGAGGCGGAATCAATCGTCACCCCCTCCTTCGCCTGCAACAGCGTCTGAGTAGTCGCATATCTCTGGGTATACACTCCAGCGTTGACGATGATCTGATGATTACCCCGGGCTGGGGTTATTTGAAAATTACAGGGCAGGAAATGGCTGCAGGATGCATGAACGACCCTGGCCGCGTTCGTCGTATGGAGTCGAAGTATTCACACTTACTGCAGACCGCAAACCGGTCACGGGAAGCGCGCAGGCTTGCTATCTGACTGTTCTTTCAGCTGCCGCCTGCTCTATGCACTCTGATCAGTTAAGAAATCCCCAGAGAGCAATACCATGACACGCACTCACGACGAGAGTAAGCACCATGCGCAATGTCCGGTAATCGCGCTGGTAACTCTGGCGGAAGACAGGCTGTCGCTCCAGCCAGATCAACACCCAATACCCTGCAAGCATACCCCCGGCACCGATATAATCAGGCAGGAGATACATGAGCCAGCCAAATAGAAATACGCCAATGGATAAGCTCAGCTCGAATGGCGAAACCTGATCGCGGTGAGCCTGCATTACCCCCCAGCATGCACCCGACATAAAACTCAGGATAAGCACAGAATAAAGGCTGAACCATTCCGCAGCCCAGCTGATCCCCGCAAGGGTTGCGAGAGAAAAGAATACAAAAGGAATAAGCCCGGCATAACCGAGCTTTTCACTCAGACCAAGCAGCATAGCCGCCTCCTCTGAATCAGTGATGACCTGCTTTCAGGATAGCACTTACACGCTCAACGTCATGCGGCGTATCAATACCGTGTCCCGGAGCCTGATCAATCACAGACATGTGAATACCGACGCCATACCAAAGCGCTCGCAGCTGCTCCAGAGACTCCGTTAGTTCAATCGCGCAGGGAGCCATTTCACTATAAGCATTCAGAAATGAAACCCGGTAACCATACATGCCGATATGACGGAACACTGGCATACGCGAAGTGACCTCGTCCTGACCATGCTTGTATAGGTCACGATCCCATGGAATCGGTGCACGACTGAAGTACATAGCAAAATGGCGCTCATTAAGAACCACTTTCACCACGTTAGGATCAAAGGCGTCGTCTGCCGTAGTGATCGGTGTGCAAACAGAACTCATGCCCGCATCGCTGTTTTCCAACAGACCTTTAGCTGTCAGCTCAATCAGAGACTTAGGAATCAGAGGTTCATCGCCCTGCAGATTCACAACCACGGTATCTTCCGGCCACCCCTTTATAGCTACAACTTCAGCGATACGCTCAGTACCGTTTTCGTGATCAGGCGAGGTCATCACCACATCAGCGCCGAAGCCGTGGGCAACGTCCGCAATACGGTCGTCGTCTGTGGCAATAACAATATCTTCCGCACCTGCTGACTGTGCACGTTCGTATACATGCTGAATCATCGGCTTACCTGCCAGGTCGATTAACGGCTTACCCGGTAAGCGACTGGAGGCGTAACGCGCAGGAATAACAATCTTATAACCGGACATTTTCAGACCTTATAAAACTCTTTGTACCAATCAACAAATTTGCCGATGCCATCAGCCAGAGGCGTATCCGGAGCGAAATCTACATCCGCCGCCAGATCATCGACATTTGCATAGGTCGCAAGAACGTCACCTGGCTGCATGTCCATATAATTTTTATCGGCGGTTACACCCAGTGCGCCTTCGATGGTTTCAATAAAGGTACCCAGCTCAACTGAGTTGTGGTTACCAATGTTGTAAATTTTATAAGGCGCAGAACTGCGCGAACAGTCACCCGATTCTGGAGTCCACGCATCAACCGGCTCCGGCGTTTTCATGGTAATCCGGACAACACCTTCAACGATATCATCGATGTAAGTGAAGTCACGCTGCATCTTACCGTGATTGAAGACATTGATGGTTTTACCCTCGAGAATCGCCTTGGTAAAGCTGAAGTACGCCATATCCGGGCGACCCCACGGGCCATACACGGTAAAGAAACGCAGCCCAGTCGTCGGCAGACGATACAGGTGCGAATATGTGTGAGCCATCAGTTCGTTGGATTTTTTGGTGGCCGCATACAACGACACAGGATGATCAACACGGTCACCAGTGCTGTAAGGCAAATGCGTGTTCAGACCATATACCGAGCTGGATGACGCATAAACGAAATGCTCCACCTCGTTATGACGACAACCTTCCATCACATTCACGAAACCAATCAGGTTACTGTCGACATACGCATGCGGATTAGTGATTGAATAACGCACACCGGCCTGTGCTGCCAGGTGAATAACACGATCGAACTTTTCGTCACGGAACAAAGCTTCAACCACGCTGCGATCGGCTAGTTCCAGTTGAATAAAACGAAAACCGTCGAGGGGCTTCAGCCACTCAAGACGGCCATGCTTCAATGCAATATCGTAATAGTCATTAAGGTTATCTACACCGACCACTTCGTGTCCCATTTCAACCAGTTTTTTACTGGTAAAGGCACCAATAAATCCGGCCGCACCGGTGACTAAAATTTTCACGATTTCTTTTCCTCAAATTCAGGAAGCATGGCTTTGATATAAGCCTCTTCAAGTGGCATACGACTGCCAAGAATAATGTCTGCAACTTCGCGAGCAACACCTTTACCGCCTGAAGCTTCAGTGATCAGATCTGCACGATCACGCACCATCCAGAAGCCATCAGCAGGAGCAACACTCAGGCCTACGCGTGTCATGACCTTAAGATCAATAACATCATCACCGACATAACAGACTTCAGCAGGATCAATCAGCAGCTCATCCATCAGCTTTGACAGAACCGCCCACTTATCTTTCATGCCTGGGAAAAACTGATTAATACCCAGATCTGAAGCGCGCTTCGCCAGCGGCGCAGAATCTTTTGCTGAAATAATGGCAGTATCAATCTCAAAGACATTCAACAGCTTAATGCCTACGCCATCTTTTACGTTAAAGTGCTTAACCTCTTCACCAGAGGCAGAGTACGTAAGAGTGCCGTCAGTCAGAACGCCGTCCACATCAAATACAACAAGACGAATCGCTCTGGCCTTTTCTTTTACTGCGTTAGGAATATGAACCATACCAATCACCGCATGAAAACTGGGGATGATTGTACCGGCTAAGACGAGTGATTGGCAGAGTTGGTGCGGGCAGAATCAGGTTTTATGCAACAATTGCGATAGAGCGACAATCTGATGAGATCTTGAATTGTAAGGCGACAAGAAACTGAGAAAGGTAAGCCTATACGGCTTCAGAATAGATATTCCAGAAAGGAAAGATGGCATCCCCAAGGGGATTCGAACCCCTGTTACCGCCGTGAAAGGGCGGTGTCCTAGGCCTCTAGACGATGGGGACACAAGGACAAGCAAGAAGGTTTTGGTGGAGCCTAGCGGGATCGAACCGCTGACCTCAACACTGCCAGTGTTGCGCTCTCCCAGCTGAGCTAAGGCCCCGTCTCAAAACGTGCGCGCATATTAATCACGCGCCCGTTTTGTGTCAACACATTTCTCGAAAAAAATTCAGTTAAACAACAACTTACATCACTGCCAACCAAATCCTGCGATCACTCAGCCTGTGCTGCAGCTTCAATCGCCACAAGAAAACTGGTGTAATCTTTTTCCAGTTTCTTGAGTTTCTTTTTGCCCGGCGCGCCGAGAATATCTACAGCGTGACGGACGCGAGCGCGGCTCATATCCGGGCCCAGCAGCGCCATAGTATCCAGTACAGAAATCGTCGAAGACGTGCCCGCAATGGCGATAAAGAATGGAAAGAGGAAGTCACGGATTTTAACGTCCATCTGCTTCGCCAGACCAAACAGCGCCTGCTCAATGTTTTCTTTCTCCCAGTGGCGGATGGCTTCCAGCTGCCACAGGCCCATCTGCAGAATATTCACAGTCTGCTCGGCATCCAGAACTTTATGTTCAAAGCTCTCAGGAGTCAGCGGCGTCATTCCCGACAGGAAGTGACCAGCAAGTGGCGCAACATCAGAGAAAACCTCAACGCGAGGCTGCACATGTGGGATCACCGGCAGTACGTTTTCAGGACGGAAGCCCCACGCAGCGAACTTAGCGGCGAAATCTTCAGGCGAGAGTTCACGCAGCCACAGGCTGTTCAGCCAACGCAGTTTTTCAACATCGAACACCGGGCCACCCAGTGACACACGATTGATATCAAAATTGGAGAACATTTCGTCACGGCTGAATTTTTCGCGTTCGTCCGGCATGGACCAACCCATGCGGCCGAGGTAGTTCAGCAGCGCTTCTGGCATAAAGCCCATGCGCTCGTAGAACATGATTGAGGTTGGGTTTTTACGCTTGCTCAGCTTGCTCTTATCTGGGTTGCGCAGCAGCGGCATATGGCAAAGCTGCGGCATGTCCCAGCCAAAGTACTGGTACAACAGCTTGTGCTTAGGCGCGGAGCTGATCCACTCTTCACCACGGATAACGTGAGTGATTTCCATCAGGTGGTCATCAACCACGTTCGCCAGATGATAAGTAGGCATGCCATCAGACTTCAGCAGAATCTGAGCATCAACCTGAGACCAGTCGAGTTCGATTTCGCCACGCAGCATGTCGTTAACAACACAGGTGCCCTCTTCCGGTACGTTCATACGAACAACGTAAGGTGCCCCCGCCGCTTCACGCTCAGCAACTTCGTCTGCTGGCAACGCGAGGTCAGATACTTTCAGCGCTGTCTGATTACCGCTTTCCTGCTTTTGCAGACGCAAAGCATCGAGCTCTTCTGCAGTGCGATAGCATTTAAACGCATGCCCTGCATCAATCAGCTTCTGAACGTGCTCTTCGTAAATGGCGCGACGCTCACTCTGACGATAAGGGCCATGAGGGCCACCCACGTCCGGACCTTCGTCCCACTCCATACCTAACCAACGCAAGCTGTCGAGAATCGCCTGCTCTGACTCAGGCGTAGAACGCAACTGGTCAGTGTCTTCGATACGCAGCAGAAACTGGCCGCCGTGCTGGCGAGCGAAAGCAAGGTTAAACAGAGCGATGTAAGCAGTGCCTACATGAGGATCGCCGGTTGGCGAAGGAGCAACGCGGGTGCGGACTGTCATGATATTTCCCGGAACAGTTCAAAACTGCCGCGATTATAGAGAAATCGCGGCGGGAATGCATGAGCCTCAGGAAATGATCTGTCGTTCGAGATCTGTCAGCAGAGCAATAACTCGATAGCTGGCATCTTCCATCGCCGAAAGTGCGGCGAACATTTCTTTTCGTTCGCCTTTGTGAAACGCAGAAATAGCCTTAAAACCGTTTTCATGCACTTCACGATGTGGCGCATCTAATTGGCGATAAGCTGGCAGGTGACGGTACTTTTCATAACCGTCGCCCTGTGTGTACCACTTGCCCAACCGACAGCTGGTGTGATCCGCCAGAGCCGGTGGCTCTTTGTGGCTTTCGTGGCTAATAGTCGAGTAGACGTGCCCCTTCCAAACGATGTGATCCAGTTTCACAGTCTCGAGAAACGACTCCGCAGAGCTTTGCTCAAAACTCCGGCATACCAGACCCGCAACATCACCAACCTCACCGATATGACCAGACACGGCGTTAACTTCATCAGTCAACTTTGCGCCGCGCTCACCCAATGCGCCAATACCGCGGGAGACTCTATCAACTTCACCGCCGATAGTAGAAATAAGCGTATCGATCTCGGCGGTCGCTTCGGCGGTACGCTGCGCCAGGGTGCGCACTTCATCGGCTACTACGGCAAAACCGCGGCCCTGCTCGCCGGCGCGAGCGGCCTCAATTGCGGCGTTGAGCGCAAGAAGGTTTGTCTGCTCAGAAATCCCTTTAATCAGGCTGACAAAATTTTCGATACCAGAGGCAACCGACTTCAGGCCAGCTACCGCCGTTGATGCATCGGCTGATTCTTCCTGAATCACATTCAGCGATTCAGTTAAGCGCTCAAGCGTTGCACTGATGTTGCCAACCTGAGCCATTGCTCCCTGGACTCGCTCGTTTTCACCATTTAAGCGGGTCGCAGAATTAGCCATCGTGGTACGGATATCATCGATCGCTTCGGTGGACGAATGCCAGAGTATCTGTAGCTTGCGTATATTCTCAGACTGTTCAAGACCGAAGGCACAGCGCATGTCAGCAACTACTTTCACTTTGCGAAGTAGCTCAACCTCTTTTCGGAGTTCCTGGGTATGAGAAGAGTTTTCAGGGGACGGAGCAGATACCGCTTTATTTTTATCGCTACGGAAAAACACAGTCAGGCCTCCATGCAGACAGATAATCAAGGCTCAGAAATCAGAATAGACCAGATTCTGACCTATGCCATTCCTGTCAGGCCTATCTTATTTACTGACTCAGTTAGCCCTACCTTTCAGCTAATGCGTAGCTGATCTAACTAAGGTCTGGCGAAGTATTGGCTACTGTTTTAGCAAGCCGCTCGATGTATTCCTTTGGCGACTCCCCAGTCCAGCGACGGAATGCCTTGGCAAACGACGATGAATCCGAAAAACCACACAATTCCGCTAACTCTGCAACCGAGCTGCCACCTCGGGCGATATACTCCCGAGCGAAACGCTGACGCACATGATCCAGCTCCTGCTGATACGTCGTCCCCTGCTCCTTCAATTTACGACTCATGGCCCGGCCGCTCATCCCCATTTCACCAGCGGCACGCTCCAGGGATGGCAAAGCACCGTACGAGCGAACCAGGAAATGCCGCAGGCGCAGCGGCAAAAACTGCATAGCCCGGGTAGGCATGCGTTGAAATAACGTTTTTTCGGCAGTCATAGCAAGCAGGCGATTGGCCAGAGGTAATTCATAATCCATTGCTTCCGCTGGCCTGACAATGCGAGTCTGCGGACAGTCAAACACCACAGGACACTGAAAATAACGACGATAAATATGCCCCCAGGGAGGTTCCGGATAGGCAAACTCCACCCGCACGGGTACCAACTCAGAGTCACGACCAACAAGATCGCAGACAATGTTGTAGAAGCTGATGGTATTCAACTCCATAAAATAATGGGTATAAGGAGCCAGCGAAACATTCTCTTCAATCACAAAGTAATTAAAGCCACCTTCGGTACTGGAACGCATATCCAGCGCAGGGAATAGCTCCGTACAGAAACGGGCGACCGTCTGGCTACATTCGATCAAAGTAGGTTGAGTAACGGCTGCAAGCCCCGCCATCCCATGATGAGATACCGTCATGATGTTGCCGACGAACAAACCAAGGTAAGGCATATTCAGCGCTTCGGTCGTCTGTTGAACGAGCCCAAGCACCTGGCGTGTTGTCATATATCGTCCAGCGATATCTCCCTCTTCGAGACCAATACCGACATTACGGAACAATTCGGTATGATCCAGTCCCATGGACACCTTCATCAGACGGTTCAGGCGTCGCGCGCGGGCATCGGCATCGCCTTCGACGGCCTCAAGCCCTAACTCGGCTTTCTGACTGATATTGAAGTAAGTAAGGATATGTCCAAGTGGAATACAGGGGGTATCCAGATCCATAAAGCAGTACACCAGAGCATCAACAACACAATGCTCTGGAGTGTATCAGGAATCAGGACGCCTTCACGTCAAAACCTGCGCCAATGCGCTCTGCTTCCTCAGCGGCTCTCGCCCGGATATCGGCCTTGTCGGAGTATAGCTGGCTGATCATATCAAGCTGCATCGCCTGAGCGCTCTCTTTCGTCAGTTCCTGATTCTGCACCCGCGCAGGAATCTGGTTTAACAAGGACTCCGCAAGTTGCTTGCGAGTCTCTTCGCTGTCGGTTTTGGCCAAAGCTTCCCGCTGCTTATTAAAACGCATCAGGTTTACCAAACGCACAAGCTCTTCATCCGGTGTTGCATGGCGCTCAGCGACGGCGTTAATAATCAGCCATTCAGCAGGAGAAATATACTCCGGTCGCTCACGAACAACACTCACCTGCTCTGACTCACTTGTCGCTGAGATTGCAGCATTCACAGAATCTTTCTGCATTTCGATTAACTGCTCAGGAGTCATCGATGCTAACTCCTGCTGGGAATACTCAATAACGGGACTGGCAGACACAGTTAGCGAAGAGTTCACGCTGGCGATAGCCTCATCAGAACTGCGCTGCGGGGTTATAAAGACAGAGACAACAGCGGCAGTCGCTATAGTCAGTGCGGTTGTAGCCACCACAAATTTCATTGGAAAAGCCATACATGACTCCACAGAATTAAGAAGGTCTGGCTGGGGTCTCCCCCAACCAGAGTCAAACAAGGCTTACAGACGCTCTGGAGCTGGCGGTACAACGCGGAAGCTGTACTGCTGACCAGGGCCTGCAACCAGACTGTTGAACAGCGCAGTCATCCAGCCACAATCCAGTTCAGAGAACTCGGTTTCACCTTCAAACACGATATTACCTGCACCGAAATCAGAGATCGGACCTTCGTAATTCAGGTCAAATGTCGCTGGTTCAATGGTTTTACAGTTGAATGGGATCGGCAACCAGCTGAAGCCAGCCGTGTTAATCAATACGTTCGCCTGAGTAGAACCGTTGATAGACAGGATGCCATCACGGCTAAGCTGAGTTGTCGCTTCGATCTGACCTACAGGCTCAACAGATAAGCCAACAGTCAGCTGAATCAGAATATTCAGTTTCGCGTAGAAGTCAGGCACATACAGATCACCAATCATGGTTTGATCAGTAATATTTGCATCTGCAGTGATAGACGTGTCTTCAGGAAGCTCAACCGTCTGATCCAGTGTTGCCAGGTGCAGTTCCGCATCCAGGTTCCACTCATCCAGAGAAACAACGAAATCACCGCCGCCAGGGTTGGCATTTGACACAGGATCTGCAGCAAAGCTGTAACAGCTGTTACGTGGATTCTGACCAGCAAAACGCTCATCCAACCAGGTCAGTACACTTGGGGCTGCCTGGAACAGAGTCACAATGTGCTCGCTTGGGTAAACGTCATAAGTCACTTTGTTAAAGCGACGGCAGTAGTCGCCCTTCAGCGCTACACTCTGCTCAATCGGAATAAACTCATCAGCAGTACCGTGATACAGCAGCACTGGTACGTCTGCACCTTTACCGCCCAGGTTCTGCTCATTAATGCGCTGACCAACAGAAGGAATCTGCAGCAGCTCATCCAGATCTTTATTACCCACAGTGTAAGAAGAGAGTGACTCGTTCATGTAATCGAACAGGAACTCAAAAGTACACTTACCCTTGTAGTCTTCGATAGCCGCTTTACCTGCAGCACTTGCCAGTGTGTCTACCGGGATATCGTTCGGGTACTGTTCAGACAGACCGATAATAC
>JAYNJA010000005.1:0-11483 GCA_038109705.1 Thalassolituus sp.
TCTGGCATTCCAGTATCCGGTTGAAATTCCGGGCGTGTCTAACCTCGAATTCCTGAAAGCGTCTGTTGATGCAGTACGTGAGCAGCAAGGCAAGCCTGCGCTGGATTCTGTTCAGTTTTTAAAACTTGCTCGTGAAAAGTGCAAAGCCGTTAACCTTGATCAAAGCTTCCTTAAGCGCGGCGTTAACGAAGGTTTTTCTGGTGGTGAGAAAAAGCGCAACGAGCTGATGCAGATGATGCTGCTTGAGCCAAGCCTGTGCATTCTCGATGAAACCGACTCAGGTCTGGATATCGACGCCCTGCAGGTGGTTGCAGAAGGCGTTAACGCAATGCGCGACGAAAACCGTAGCTTCATCGTAGTGACCCACTATCAGCGTCTGCTCGACTACATCGTGCCTGACTACGTACACGTTCTGGCGAATGGTCGCATCGTGAAATCAGGTGGCAAAGAACTGGCGCTGGAGCTGGAAGAAAAAGGCTACGGCTGGCTGGAAAACGGTAACGATAACGGAGCTGAGTGAGATGGCCGCCGAATTTATTACCAAGCAGCTTGAGCTCGCCAAGAGCATCAGCCCGCTGACCTGGCTCGGTGCGATTAATGAGCGCGGCCAGCAGGCATTTGCTGAAGCCACTGTACCGACACGTAAAACTGAAGCCTGGAAGTACACCTCGCTGTACAACCTGACTGAAACCGGTTTTGCCAATGCAGCTCCTGCGGCACAGGCTCACGCTGATGTTATTCCTGGCCTGCAGGCACTTCGTATTGTTGTCGCCAACGGCGAACTCGATACTGCTGCGTCAGATGCTGCCGCACTGGAACTGGTGGTACGTTTCCGTGATGCCCGCCCTGAACAACAGGAAGCCATCCGCGCTTTACTGGGTGAAGTAAAAGCGGATCGTGGGCACCTCTTTGCCGACCTTAACGATGCCAGCATCAACGATGGTCTGTTCGTACTGGTCGAGAAAAACCAGCGCCTCGAGCACCCACTGCATATCGTATATGCCAACACGTCAGGCGATGAAGCCTTCACAGTGAACACTCGCCTGCTGATTGCACTGGAACAAGGTGCAGAAGCAACAGTGATTGAGCACTACTCAGGTGAAGACACAGAAGCCGGTAAGCAGAACAACTTCACCAACGCAGTGACCGAAATCCGCGTGGGTGATAACGCTAAGCTGGTGCACTACCGTCTGCAGTTAATGGCCGAGTCTGCCTTCCATATCGGTGGCACATTTATCGACCTGCAGCGTGATGCACGCTATGAAGGTTTTCATTTAGGTCTGGGTTCTGCACTCACCCGTAATGATGTGATCGTGAATCACAATGTAGGTGGCTCGCACTGTGAAATGAACGGTGTGTACGTTCCGCAGAACCAGCAAGTTGTCGATTTTCATACCTGCGTTGAACACAAGGTAGCGCACTGCACTACCGATGAAGTGTTCCGCGGTATTATGAACGACAAAGCCAAAGCGATTTTTAACGGCCGTATTCATATTCATCCGGACGCACAGAAAACACTGGCAGAACTGAGCAATAAAAACCTGCTGCTGACGAACACCGCCGAGATCAACACCAAGCCAGAGCTTGAGATCTACGCTGACGACGTTCAGTGTGCACACGGTGCAACCGTAGCTCAGCTCGAAGAAAAAGCCCGCTTCTATCTGCAAAGCCGCGGTATCAGTGCCGCCGATGCTGAAGTGATGCTGAGCTTTGGTTTTATTAATGAACTGCTGAATGGTCTGAACGATGAAGCCGTTGGCTTGTGGCTGCGTCCACAACTGGCGAAGCGTTTTGGCCGCGACGACGATTTATCCGCTCAACTCTCTGGAGAGCTGTAAGCATGACTCAGGCGCTGATTAACGAAATCCGTGCACAATTTCCGGCACTTCATCAGGAAGTGAACGGCAAGCCACTGGTGTATCTGGATAACGGTGCAACCACGCAGAAGCCACAGTGTGTGATTGATGCGCTGAGCGATTATTACCGCCTGAATAACTCGAATGTACACCGTGGTGCTCACACTCTGAGTGACCGTGCGACCCAGTATTTCGAAGATGCACGTAAAACGCTGCAAGCGTTTTTAAATGCGAAAAAAGCCGAAGAAATTGTCTGGACCCGTGGCACCACCGAGTCGATCAACCTGGTCGCTGCGACCTGGGGCCGCCAGAATATTAAAGCCGGTGACGAGATTCTCGTGTCAGGCATGGAACACCATTCCAACATCGTGCCGTGGCAGATGCTGGCTCAGCAGACTGGCGCCATCGTTCGCCCGATTCCGGTCAAAGACAACGGCGAACTGGACATGGATGCCTTCGCATCTATGCTCAGCGACAAAGTGAAATTTGTTTCTGTCGTTCATGTTTCGAATGCTCTGGGTACCATCAACCCAGTCGCCGACATTATTAAAATGGCCCACGATATTGGTGCCAAAGTACTGATCGATGGAGCACAGGCAGTATCGCACTGGAATGTTGACGTACAGGCGCTGGATGCCGACTTCTACGCATTCTCTGGCCATAAACTGTTTGGCCCGACCGGTATCGGCGTACTGTACGGCAAAGAAGACTTACTGAACGCCATGCCGCCATATCAGGGCGGCGGTGAAATGATTGAGCACTGCTCGTTCGACGGTACGACTTACAACGTACTGCCGTATAAATTTGAAGCGGGCACGCCAAACATCGCCGGTGCGATTGGCTTAGCTGCTGCAGTCAGCTACCTGAACGGTCTTGACCGTGTGATGCTTGAGCAGCATGAAAATGCCCTGCTTACCCGTGCCAATGAACTGGCTGATCAGCTTGGTGGTATCCGTAAAATCGGTACCGCACCTAAGAAAGCCAGCGTATTCAGCTTCCTGCTGGATGGCGCGCACCCGGCGGATGTTGGCACCCTGCTCGACCAGCAAGGCATTGCGGTTCGTACCGGTAACCACTGCGCTATGCCGGTCATGAGTCAGTTTAAAATTCCGGGTACCGTGCGTGCATCGTTCAGTTTTTACAACACCATGGACGATGTCGAGCGCCTGTTTGCCGGACTCGAAAAAGCCAAAATGTTTTTACTTTAAGGGTGAATTGCGATGACTATTGAAACGTATGACCCTAATGCAAAAGCCGATGTATCTATGACCGAAGCGGCGATTGCTCACGTACGCAAACAACTGACGAAGAACCCGGATATGGCCGGTATTCGCTTAGGTGTAAAAAAGAGCGGCTGCTCTGGTTTTAAATACGACGTGGAATTTGTGTCGGCTGCAGATGATGGCGACGATGCGATTCAAGTGGCCGATGACGTGACCTTATTTGTTGCTGCTGACGCCCGTGCTTATGTGCGTGGTACCGAGATCGACTTCACCAAAGAAGGTCTGAACAGCACGATTAAGTTCAATAACCCGAATGCTAAGGATCTTTGCGGGTGCGGCGAAAGCTTTAGTGTTTAAGTAAACGCCCCGAGCATCCACAACCATTCTCGCCGTTAGCCAGGCAAGCTGGCTGAACGGCTCCTACAAATCGCTCTTCAAATTAACTACAGTTCAGGTCCTGGCATTTTATGTTGGATTTGGCCGTTAGGTAGACAAGCTGACTGAGCAGCTCCTACAAATCGTTCTTCAAAATAAATACCGTTCAGGCTTTTACATTCTATTGTAGGAGCCGATCAGCGCTTTTTGCTATCGGCGATTAACTACAGGTTATTTCAGTTACTCAGCCGTTAATCGCAGATACCGCGCCCGGCTTACTCCATCTTCCGACAGCGCTGCCGACAGCCGCTCACTCACGCCTTCAAACTTTTCAGCCAGTGTCCACGGTGGGTTAACTATCATCATTCCGGATGACGTCATGCCTTTGTCTTCGTCATCAGCGACACCTATCTCAAACAAGTGCGCGTTTTTGATACCGCTCTTACGGATGCTGTTTTCCATATGAGAGATGGTTGAACGATTCACTACCGGGTACCAGATAGCGATCGTCGCCTGAGCCATCTTTTTGTGAGCCTTGGCGACAATATCGACCACGGTTTCGTAGTCTTTTTTAACCTCGTAAGATGGGTCGATTAAGACCAAGGCTCGACCCGTTTTCGCAGGCAGTACGCTCAATAAGCCTTTAAATCCGTCTTCCTGTTTCACATAACACTGACGGCGGACTTCGCAGTTTTCTTTGAGTTCTTTGATAACGCGCGGGTGCATTTCATAGAGCCAGGCTTTGTCGCCATCACGCAGCAGACGCTGAACAAGTTTTGGTGAACCTGGATACTGTTTTTTATCAATATCAGGCAGTACTTCTTCCCACAGGTACTCAAGTTCAGGAAAAGCCTTAGGGTCCAGCTTGAGAATGCCATTAGAGATCTCGCCAGTCTTCAGTGCTTCGGCGCTGTTGGTGCGGTACATGCCAGCACCTGAGTGGGTATCTATGTATTCAAACGGCGCAGGCTTTTTCTGCAGGTAATGAACACACTCAAGCAATAGCCAGTGTTTAAGAACATCGGCGTGGTTGCCGGCATGAAAATGATGAAGGTAGCTGAGCATGGCCTGTGACCCGGTATTACCAATTAAACAGGGTCACAGTGTATAAGATCCGCCGGCAGATTTCTGTTAAACCGTCAGCGCTCCAAGCTTCTGCAGAAAGGCACGGCAGGCATTGGCTTTATCCGTCTTACCAAGGGCATCCATCGCCTCTGCCATAAGACTGTAAGCGCTGATCAGTAACGGCTTATCCGATACGTTTTTATGCATACCGTTGATAAGACGAACAGCAGCAGCGTATTCGCCGATATCCGCATGATCTTTGGCAATGCGGTAACGCATGTCAGGGGATTCCGGGATGTACTCAGGCATGACCTTGCGGATCTGTCGATAACCTGATTTCAGCTGACTGGCATAACCTTTTTGCAACTTAAAGTTGAGGTACTCATCAGCGTACTCTGCCATCGCATCGGCGTTGTTGGTGAGTACGATCAGCTCCATCAGCTCATCGTGGAGGGCGTTATCTCCTGGGTTTTTATCTAAAGCCTTTTGTAATAACTCTGTGGCCTTGAGGTAATCACCGATTTTGATCGCCACGCCGATCCGGTCCCGGAAGCGCTCATATTCAGTGCGCGGATCAACCTGCCCTGCATGTTCTTCACGAGCATAAAACCCGAGTTCTTCCTGATACTGAAATACCACGTACCCCATCAGATGGAACATCACGACCATATAAAAGTTAGCAATAACTGACTGCAGCGTCAGAGTTACCCACTCCCAGCCTCCAATGACCAGATAAGACAAAACCCCTACGGACGATGCCATTAAAAACAGGAGACCGATTAACACCATATACGGCGTTCCAACGGCACTGACAATTCTTAGTATGGCGAATGGCGATGCTGACTGAACCAGATTTTCAGTGAGAGCGTAGTTAATCAGAAACGCTGGAATACTGAGTAGCACCAACATACCGATAAAGCCGGTAATGCCTGGACCCAGGTACTCCATCATAACGGCGCCACCAATTCCCAACAGAACAATAAGAAGCAGCATTTTGATAATCAGAACGACGCCTCCTGAATATCCCTCAGCCAGATCCGGCGGCGACATCTGACCGCTGGCCGTATCTTCAAGACAAGCAAAGCTATATTTAGTGAATATCCCTGCAGATATCAGAGCAGCAACAAAGCCGATAACGGGCAGGTAACTGAGGAAGGCTGTCAAAGCAGATACAATAACAATCAGGCTGATTACTGGCGTTGTCAGTGGGTAACGGAAGACCTCAGTTAAACGATTCCAGAAGGGTTCTGCGGTATTGGCAGCACCAAGACTTTCCAGCGCGCTGTTACACTCACAGCAGCGACGCTCACCTGTATGAGAAGCCTCATCGGTACATTGATCGCAAACATCATTATGACAACGAGGACAATGCCAGGTTGCCGCTGCAGCGGGGTGAAAGTGACAATACTGCATGTCATACACCTCGCATCAATGCATGTGCAATATCGCGGTATTGCTGCTGTTTATCAGGCTGCTGCAAACGGGTGAAGCCCTTGGCAATGAAGTTAGCAACCCTCATCAGTTTTTCCGCGTCTGTGCCACGATTTTTCAGGGCACGGAAGATTGCTTCAGAGGATTCAAGGTTTCCCAGCCTGCTGAAATTCACGGCGATATTAATCAGGACATCCTCACCGAAACGCGCCCCATCAGCGACTGCCTCTTTCCAGGCTTTCTCCTGTTGCTGCAACTCATATTCGGTCAAGTCAGTCTGAGCCATCAGTAGATTCAGATTCTTCAGCCACGAGCCGGACTTTTTGAGTTTCAGAATGTTATGACGCAAGAGAAGTAATTCAAACTCATTACCATACTCCTCGATCGCATGCTGTATACGGTGAAAGGCTGTATCGAACCGATACTTTTCAAGTGCGTCATAAATATCTGCCAGGTGCTTACGGTAGACCGCACCATCATCTTCAGTCTGTTCTAAGTACTGAGTATTCAGCACTCCCGGCCGGAAATAAGCGAGTGCACCAACAAGTACACCACCGGCAATAAACCCACCAGCATGCGCCATAAAGGCGACATTGCTGTCCGGCTCGGTGTAAAAACTCAGTACTTCTTTGCCCAGATATACAGGCAACAGGATCAGCGCAGGTGCCCGGAAATATCCAACAACCACATAAAACCAATAGAAAAAGCGGATTTTTTGCCAGCGGTACAACACCAGGTACATGGCCATAACTGCAGAGATGGAACCGGAAGCTCCGACCAATGGCTGATCGGAAGCCTGATTCATGGCCACATGAACGAGCCCTGCGACAATACCACTCAGCAGGTAAACGCCCAGAAAAGCCAGATGGCCAATCGCGCCTTCGACCACAAAACCGCAGATCATCAGAAACATCATGTTCCCCATCAGGTGCATAAAGCCCCCGTGCAGAAACTGATACATCACCAGATCAACCACCGAAAGATCGTTAGGCTTCAGGCCGAATCGCACAGCGCTAACGCTCTCAAACTCATCGTTTATACGACGCCGTGCATCGGCCCAGTCGTAATAAACACTGGGATAAAACAAAGAGCGTCCGTTTTCATCCAGGTAATCAGCAAACCCCCGATCACTCAGCATCTGTGCAGACACCAGTAGCGCGCCGGTTTCATCATAAAGTGCTCTCAGGTCGTCCAGGTCCTGATAGCGCTGCTCCTGTTGCAGATAATCGAGGTAGAGTGGCCACTCTTCTTCAAAAAGGCTTTCTTTCTGGTAGATCTCCAGTGCCTGACTGAACTTAAGCGGATCGTTAGCCTGATAGAGAAAGAAAATGAGGATATTGAGCAGAACGATGCCAATCAGCACTGCGGGTACGTTGCTGCGGTCCAATCGCCGCTCGGCCGGGAGAATTATCATGATACAGACGTCCTGTTTCTGTACTGGGGCCCATTGCATGAGGGCCAAAAAACATACGGTCAACTATACCTATCCCAAAGCAAGAGCCGCAAGGCAGACGGTCGTTTTCTACGCTTCAGGTTCCTGTCAGAGCTGACGATTCCTGCTAGAATACGGCTTTATTTTCTGCGTCAGGTTTTATCCATGTCCATTGAACGCCGTATGGTTGTTGCTCACGAGAACTGCCCAGCCCGGATGGTGCCATCAGGCACACCAACTACAATTCATGCGGGAACCTTTGTGACAATCAATCAGGCGTTGGGTGGCAACTACACCGTGACCGTAAACGGCAACATGATGCGGGTTGACGGAACGGATGCTGCGGCACTCGGCCTTGAAGCAGAAGAGATCGTATTCGAAGCGCACGACGATGGTGTCGTTCGTGAGGATCAGATCCGCCAGGCACTGCGCACTATTTTTGATCCGGAAATTCCAATCAACCTGCTCGACCTCGGCCTGATTTACGGGATTGAAGTAAACGGTTCAGACGTCGTTATCCGTATGACCCTGACCGCTCCTACGTGTGGCATGGGCCCAGTACTTATCTCCGACGTGAAATACCGTGTAGCGAAAGTTCCTAATGTCAGCTCAGTCGAAGTCGATCTGGTCTTTGATCCTCCGTGGAGCCGCGACATGATGACAGAAGAGGCTCAGCTCGAAGCCGGCCTGTTTTTCTGATCTCCTGACATACCAAGACACCTTCCACCTCAGAAAGCCCGTTCGTCGGGTTTTCTGATCAAGCGTTCGTTTTACGCTAGCTATTTCGCGCCTTGCAGCTTATAGTGGTCGCTAATAACAATAACAAAATTCAGGCCGCTCAAGGCCCTGGCGACCAATGAAAAACATGTATTTCAAGGCGCTGACAGACGCCCTGCACGATGCGCAGGTCTGCACGCCAACATTGGTGCTGGATAAGGAACGTCTGGACCGCAATATCGATCATCTTATCGACGTACTCAACAAGGGGTTCGACTACCGCCTTGTCACTAAGTCGTTGCCGTCGATTCCGCTACTTCAATACATCATGCGACGCACCGGAACTCAACGGTTGATGTGCTTCCACCTGCCCTTCCTGTTGCAAGTGGTTAATCAGATCCCGTCAGCGGACATCCTGATGGGCAAACCTATGCCCATTCGTGCCGTTCGCCATTTCTATGATTGGCATAGAGTGCAGACGAGCAGCATGTGCTTTTCACCTGAACTTCAACTTCAGTGGCTGGTCGATAGCCCGCGTAGGCTCCAGGAATATGAGGATTTTGCGCGAGAGCGTGGACTCAACCTTAGGATCAGCCTGGAAATAGATGTAGGTATGCATCGCGGTGGTTTCCGAAACAGTGCGGCTTTCATCGATGCCCTGCATACCATCAATCGCTCTAAATACCTGACGCTCACCAGCCTGATGGGCTATGAAGCGCATATCACTCATATTCCCAAAGTACTGGGAGGGCCGGGCCGCGCATTTGAAGACGCCAAAGGCCGCTATATGAACTTTGTGAATGCGGTGCGCAATGAGCTGGGTGAAGATGTATTACGTAATCTGACACTGAACACTGGTGGCAGCTCGACCTACACCATGTATTCAGAAAACACTTTCGTGTCTGAAATCGCTGCAGGCTCCGCCCTGGTCAAACCGAAGAACTTCGATTTCGATACACTCGATCACCACATTGCAGCCTCGTACATCGCAGCACCAGTGCTCAAGAAAGTAGACAGACCAGAGATTCCGATGTCACCTGTACTCTCAAGCCTGATGCGACTGACGGGAGTACTCCCAAAGGCTGGAGCATTCATTTACGGCGGTAATTGGTTGGCAGATCCCGTGTACCCAGCCGGTACCGAACAGGTTTCCCTGCATGGCCGCTCAAGTAACCAGGAGCTCTACGGTTTCCCACCAGATACCAAGATAGAAGAAGATGATTTTATCTTCCTGCGACCAACACAAAGCGAGGGGGTTTTCCGTCAGTTTGGTCATATCGCGGTCTACGAGAACGGGCGAATCAGCGACTGGTGGTCAGTGTTTCAGGAACAACACAACGAGCGGAACAGCACAACGGGAAACGAAGCCGTCGCACTGCGCCCGTACACCCTCTGAATCAGTGGACTTTAGGCACTTCAAAGCGGGCTGCTTTTTCTTGCAGGTTTGCAGCCAGCTCGCGCTGGATCTTCGAGGTTTTACTCATGAAGTTACCCGTCGCGGCCGTATGTTTAGAGATACTGAAAATACGGGTCGTACGCTCGGAGACTTCCTGATTTGTCTGTACCTGCTCTTCAGCAGCGGCTGCAATCTGCTCAGACATATTGCGGATTTCGTCAACCACGCCCTTAATCGTGCTTAACTCTTTCATCAGGGTTCCTGACAGGCTCACTGTTTCTGTCACAGCTACCTGAGAAGCATCGACGGCGGTATACGCATCCTGCGCTTCTTTCTGGAACTTACCAACGATCTGTTCGATCTCCTGAGTCGATTCCTGCGTACGCTGCGCAAGGGTTCGGACTTCATCGGCTACCACAGCAAACCCCCGGCCCTGTTCACCCGCGCGGGCAGCTTCAATCGCCGCGTTCAGTGCCAGCAGGTTGGTCTGCTCTGCAATCGCTTTAATAACATTCAGTACGCCGCCAATAGATTCACTACTTCCATGCAGCTCCCGGATCACCCCGGAAACCTCAGTCATCTGTGATTCCAGGCTGGCTATTTTACTCACACTCGAATCCACCACCTGCGAACTGGTACGAATCGTCTTGTCAGCATCATCCGTGCGCCCAGCCATATCGTGAATGTTGCGGGCAATTTCACGAGCAGTTCCTTCGAGCTCTTCGATAGCAACAACGACAGATCCCGTCTCATCCTGCTGCATCACCATACCTTTGGTGCTAAGCGAAATGGTCGCATGATTCTGAATCGCAGTAAGATTCAGCTCCTGAGCGATCTGATCGATCGCGTACACCATCTCAGAGACTTCTTTCTGCATCAGGTTGAAATCGTTCGCTGCATTTCCGAGTTCATCATGGCTGATAACTTCTACGTCCTGAGTCATGTCTAATGAACCAGCAACGCGTCGCAGCCCACCAGTAATCGCACGTAGCTGTTTGAGGAAAAGGTTCAGAATAATCGTGGTGAATATCACAGTGGCAGCAATCACCAGAGCCGAGAGCAAAGCAATACTGGTCAGATCCGATATAGCAGCACTTGTTTTACCAGCGACATTATCTTTCAGATGGCTGCTAAATTTGTCTTCCAGCGCTTTTAACGCATTAATTCGCGCAGTTGCCGCTGCAAACCAATCTGCTGCGTTCACATCAAAGCCGCCGCTTTCATAATTGCTGTCTGCGATATCACGCAAGCGTGTGACCTCTGCAACTTCTTTGCTTTGATCAAAAGCCTGTATTAATCCAACGCCGAAATCATCGGTAAAATTTTTAAACGAATGCAGGTATGCATCCTGCTCTGACACTAGGCGCACATATCGTGCGTACAATCCTGGGGCAAACTTATCTGCAGCGAACGCATTACTGAGTACAGCGCGTTCGATGCCGGCCCGCTCCTTGCCCTGCAGAAAGCTGTAATACGCTGTAAGAGAACGGGAAATTTCGGCTTGCTCGGTGTAACCAGCGGCTTCGGCTGGTACAACCAATAAATGAGCAATGGTGCCGTTGAAAAACGTCAGTGCCGTCTTAAGATCGGTTTTCAGTTCGGTCACTGAGCTACGCACGTTTTTCAGATCAGCCAGAGCCCTCGATGCATCTTCCAGTTTCTTGTCCACCTTGGGATAAGAAGAAAAATCATGCCCACCTATAAACGTCTGCCACTCAGATCGACGGGCATCGACTAACTGGCGCTGTTTCACCAGCGCATCGGCAAAAGCGTTACCTTTACTGCCCAGATACCCTGCCGACATCCCACGTTCTTTCTGCATCTCATGAGCAAGGCGACTGTTGAGCTCTGATAACTCAACTAACGTCGCGACGTGCTCCAGCCCCTCAATACGCGATTGCGCCTCGGTGAGAGTCCTGAAATCGAGCAGAATCAGCGCCACTAAAGGTGGCACCACCAGCATGAGTAGCTTTGCCCGGATATTGAAG
>JAYNJA010000005.1:11493-31428 GCA_038109705.1 Thalassolituus sp.
AAAGCCTAGTACTGCACTCCGGTATTTCCATAAATTTACATTTCAATCAGGCCACGCGGTAAAAATCTGACCTGATCGGCCCCATAAGCTACTTTTAACCAGTACTGATCAACCCGTCGGCTTCTGGTATCATTTGCGGCCGGTTTTACAGCGCCTGTTTACAGGTTCCGTTTGAAGCACTCTGGAGACCTATTTTGTATACGGTATACGGCATCAAAAACTGCGACACCATGAAGAAAGCCATGAAGTGGCTGGACGACGCCGGGATTGCGTACCATTTCCATGATTACAAGAAAGACGGCCTGTCTCCGGAGCTTGTCGATAGCTGGCTGAATCAGCTTGGCTGGGAAGACCTGATCAACCGTCGTGGAACCACGTGGCGTAAGCTGGATGAATCTGTCCGCGAAGCTATGGACAACGACTCTGCCCGTCAGGTCATGCTGGAAAACCCATCAATTATCAAGCGCCCGCTGCTGGACACCGGCCGCGAGCGTATCCTCGGTTTTAAAGCCGACGATTACGAAGCACGATTTAAATAACAATTAATCAGATAACAGAGGACTGCTCATGACCACTTTTGCAATGGCCATTGGTGTTGGAACCCACAACAGCAAAGGCGAATGGCTGGAAGTTTTTTACCAGAAGCCAATGCTCAACCCTGCTGACAGTGTTGTTGAAGCTGCACGCACCGTTCTGGGCTATACCGGCGGTAACGAAGCCATCAGCGTCAACGCTGACCAGCTGAACAACTTTGCAGCAGCACTGGACAACGCTGACAGCGAACAGGCGAAGCTTGCCCGCGCATGTACTGAAAGCAAGCGTCCTGTGGTTGTAACCATCCTCGGTAGCGATGATCAGGCCTCTTCTACCCCTGAGGTTTACCTCAAGCTGCACCTGCTGTCTCACCGTCTGGTTAAGCCACACGGCGTTAATCTGGCTGGCATTTTTGGTCTGCTGCCAAACGTTGCCTGGACTAACCTGGGCGCCATCGATCTGAACGAGCTGGCAGACGCACAGCTGCAAGCACGCCTGAACGGTGAGCTGCTGTCCGTGAACAGCGTCGATAAATTCCCACGCATGACTGATTACGTAGTACCAAGCGGTGTTCGTATTGCTCACACTGCGCGCGTACGTCTGGGTGCTCACATCGGTGAAGGCACCACCATCATGCACGAAGGTTTTGTTAACTTTAACGCCGGTACTCTGGGCGTTTCTATGGTTGAAGGCCGTATCTCTGCTGGTGTTGTTGTTGGCGACGGTTCTGACCTTGGTGGCGGCTGCTCTACTATGGGCACTCTGTCTGGCGGCGGTAACATCATCATCTCGGTTGGTGAGAAGTGTCTGATCGGTGCCAATGCTGGTATCGGTATCCCACTGGGTGACCGTTGTACTGTTGAAGCTGGTCTGTATGTAACTGCTGGCACCAAGATTCAACTCCTCGATGACCAGAAAAACGTTGTTGAAGTAGTTAAAGGCCGTGATCTGGCGGGTAAAGCAGACCTGCTGTTCCGTCGCGACTCTATCACTGGCGCGGTACAGTGTGTAACGAACAAGAGCGCTATCGCTCTCAATGAAGAACTGCACGCAAACAATTGATCCTTGCAGTGATTCAGAAAGAACCGGGCAGCTGCCCGGTTTTTTTATGCCTGCTGTTTAGTAACCGGCCCGTCAGGAATACCGGCCATCAGCGATTTCGACCTGCACTGTAACCTGTGTAAGCGCTATGTAGTCACTGAACGTATATTTTGTGTATTTGATCGAAACCGCCTTCCAAGCCCGGAATTTCTAGCTAATATAATTATCACCAGGCAGCGGCAAGACTTCCCCGGACAGCCGCTGCGGTAACCACGTCTATAAGATGTACAGGAACAGACAGCAGTGCGCGAAAACAAGAATAACAGCCACTGAATAATGAAAAGAACGTCTGTCAGGAACCACTGAGCCCTGCTCTCTCCCCGGGGGCAGGGCTTTTTACTTTCTGAATGAAGCTTCTGATACCATAGCCATGAATCTGTTGGTATCTGCCCCCATGAATAAAGAAAAACGTACCGAAATTTTTACCCGTTTACGCAACGAAAACCCCAACCCGGAAACCGAGCTCGAGTACAGCTCGCCCTACGAGCTACTGGTCGCCGTTGCACTGTCTGCCCAGGCTACCGACGTAAGCGTAAACAAAGCGACACGTAAGCTCTTCCCTGTGGCGAATACACCACAACAAATGGTCGACCTCGGAGAAGAAAGACTGAAGGAGTACATAAAAACCATCGGTCTGTTTAATAGCAAAGCCAAAAACGTCATAGAGATGAGCCGACTGTTATTGGAGCGCCATCAGGGCGAAGTCCCTGAGACCCGTGACGAACTTGTGGCGCTACCGGGTGTCGGACGAAAGACAGCGAACGTGGTACTGAACACCGCATTCCGACAGATTGCGATGGCGGTAGATACACATATTTTCCGGGTATCGAACCGGACAAAAATTGCACCGGGTAAAAACGTTGACGAAGTGGAAGCACGACTGATCCGCCTGGTGCCCAAAGAGTTCCTGATGGATGCTCACCACTGGCTGATTCTGCATGGCCGCTACGTCTGCGTGGCTCGTAAGCCGAAGTGTGGTGCCTGTATCATTGAAGACCTGTGTGAATTCAAACAGAAAACCTCTGACTGACCGGAGAGAGATAATGAGAATACTGCACACGATGCTGAGAGTCGGCGACCTGGATCGCTCCATTGATTTTTATACCCGCATTATGGGTATGGAAGTGCTGCGCCAGAACGTTAATGAAGAATACAAGTACACCCTCGCCTTCGTCGGCTACCAACCTGAGAAGGAAGGTGCCGTGCTGGAACTGACTTACAACTGGGGCGAATCAGAATACGACCTTGGCACAGCCTACGGCCACATAGCTATTGAAGTTACAGACGCCGCCGAGACCTGCGAAAAAATCCGCGACGCAGGCGGTAAGGTCACACGTGAAGCTGGCCCGGTAAAAGGCGGAACCACCGTTATCGCATTTGTTGAAGATCCGGATGGCTATAAAATCGAACTGATACAGAAAAAACCTGACCTCCCGTTCGAGCTCTGACTCGAAAAACCCCCTGATTTTTCAGGCTGAAACTGCGGGGCCTGCTAAGCTTTTCTGACCAGAATTATGCTTAGGGGCCCAGGCCGTGTTTCAACTCAAAAACGTCAATATTCAGATCAAACACAACATGATTATTGGGGTGATCCTACTCGGTCTGATGATCAGCGGAATCGTTGCATTTTTCCAGATCAGCCATCTGCAGTCTCTGAACAATACCCGACAACTCGTCCATAGTATCGAACGGGATATGCTCAAGCTCCGCCAACACGAAAAAAACTTCGCGATGCAGCTTAACAACGAGCACCTGGATCGTTTCAGTCAAAGTTACACACAACTCGAAAGTGACCTTACACACTTAAATGAACTTCTTCAGGCGGAGTCACTGGCATCTGGGTTAATCACTCAGGCACGACGTAGCCTCGAGCAATACAGAAACACAGTGAGCGCATTTGGCGATGTTCGCTCAGAAATTGGTCTAACCCCAACGACGGGCCTTTACGGTGCTCTGCGTAACGCGGTTCATAACGTCGAAGACAGTGCGAAAGCGCAGGATGACTACGAAGTCCTCTATCATATGCTGATGCTTCGCCGTCATGAAAAAGATTTTATGCTTCGTCACGACACCAAATATATCGATAAATTTTATAAGCAAGCCAAAGCCCTGTACGACTATATTGATCTCTTTTCAATTCCTGGACTCAAACAGAATCTCGACAATTACGTTCGTGATTTCAAAGCGTACGCTGATGGCGAACAGCGGGCAGGACTTACTCCCGAAAGCGGTATCCGTGGAGACATGAATAACGCTGTAGAAACAGCAGAAGACACTCTGGTAGCAATGGATCAGACACTTCTGAAACAAATCGATATCGCCTATACCACAGCCTTTACCAACCTGAGCCTGGCAACAGTCGCAGTTGTTATCGGGATCGTTCTGCTTGTACATATGGTGTCACGTTCCATCTATGTACCATTGAACATTATCACCCGTAAGGTCACTCAAATTTCAGAAAATCTGGACCTTACAGAAAGCGTTGGTTACCGCTCTCAGGACGAACTCGGCAAGCTCTCGCACGCGTTTGACCGCCTTCTCGCGTCATTGAGAGATACGGTAGAGCAGGTGAATCAATCGTCATCAACGGTATCGGATGCATCTTCCAGACTGACATCGATAACTGAAGACGTGGGTAAGGCCAGTACGCAGCAACAGAAAGAAATTGAGAGCGCAGCAAAGTCAGTACAAGGTATATCTGAGACGATCCGCAGCGTGGCTGAGCACGCTGCCCAGGCAGCCAATGCCGTCACCGGCATCCATGATGAAATAAACGACGGCAAGCGTATTGCCAGTGAAGCCCGCGATGCCATCCACAACCTCAATCAGGATATTCTGTCAGCCACAGGAGCGATTGATCAGCTGCAGAAAGACAGCCAAAGCATCGGCGCAATTCTTGAAGAGATCAGCAGCATTGCCGAACAAACAAATCTGCTCGCATTAAATGCCGCAATTGAAGCTGCTCGAGCTGGTGAGCAAGGACGAGGCTTCGCCGTCGTTGCTGACGAAGTACGTACTTTAGCAAGCCGGACGCAGGAGTCGACAGAATCAATCCGCACTACAATTACCGGTTTCCAGAACGGAACAACTGATGTGGTAAGTACGGTAAAACGCTCGCAGGAACAGGCCGAAGCCGGTATCCATAAGACTCAGCAGTCCGCTGAAATTCTCGATAAGATTTTTACCGCGATGGCCAATATTAATGAATTGAATCAGCATGTCGCTACTTCAGCTGAGCAGCAGAGCAGCGCCAGTCAGGAAATTAACCGTAATATTCTGCGTATCAGTGAACTGGCCGTATCATCCGAACAGCAGGCTCTGAATGCCGCTAATGAGGGACGTTCACTCAACCAGCTTGCGAGTAACCTGACCACAACCGTTAACCGCTTTCGTACCTGAGTAAATTCAGTCATTGCTGTATAAAAAAAGAGGAGCCTGCGGCTCCTCTTTTTTAAGGTATCTGTCAGCCAAGCTTACTTACGGAAGCTCATACGCTTCATCGTGTCATCTTTGCGAACGATGTGATGGAAAAGCGCAGCCGCAATGTGAAGCAGGATCGCAGCTATCAGCACTTTCGATGCAATGCCGTGAGTCAGCCCGGCAATTTCATTCACCTGCTCGTTTTCACCAATTAATGTCGGGATGGTCCAACCAAACATTTCAACGCCATACCCTGCAGACTGGCTCATCAGAATGCCACTCACTGGCATCACAAACATCAGCAGATAGAGAACAACTTTCACAGCTTTCGCTTTCAGGATATCACCAGATGTCATCTCAGGGAGAGGACGAACCGGATTAATCATGCGAAGTGGAATACGCAGGAACAGGAGAATAAGCGCCAACACACCAAACGACTTGTGCCAGTCCATCAGCTCAAACTTGTCAGGCCCCGGAGCCATATTCTCGAGGGTGAGGCCAACAACAATCAGTCCAATGATGACGAACGCCATCAGCCAATGCATCATTTTACTCGCTGGGCTGTAATTCTTTTTGCCTTTGCGCATTGTATTTCCTTAGAAAAATAGAGGTCTTGAAGGCGGTATAGTGTCACCACTTTAATGACAACTCAATGTCAGATCAGGGGATAAACCACTTCATCGTGATAGCCGGTAATGACCTCCAGGGTACCTGCCCACTCTTTATCCAGTTCAGGGTCACCACTGTCGATAATAAGGGGTCTGCCTTCTAATGCCGTGAGTTTGGTCTTAGTCGATATGACCCGGATGTTCTGTTTACCTAAGGCTCGCAAAACCGCCGCGCTGAACTGCTGATTACCACGGCCAAACACATGGCCCTGCCCCCCCATGGTACTGACAACGGCAACGGCCTGGGTATATTCCTGAAGCAGAGCCAGTATCTGTTGTTCACTAAGATCACTGGCTAGCAGCTGCTGATCAACCACAGCATCCACACCAAGTAATGTGTTTTCAAGACCGAGGTCATCCATAATGGCCTGAGTCGTTTTTCCCGAACCGATCAGATAGAGAGTCTCTGGGTCCATATCACCAATAACATGGGCCGCGATATCTGCCAGTACCAACTCTTCAGACTCGATGCCGCCCTGTTTGACCGACTGTACAAAATGCCCGCTCTGGATCACCCGCATCTCACCGTAGTATCGCGCCCTGACGATATTTTCACGAAAAGCGTCTTCATCCAGATCCCGGACTTCCGCCTCGCGCACATCAACAAGCTGGCCCTGAACGAGTTGTAGCAGTACTTCACCACTAGCCGATGGCGTGATGCCATAAACACCAGAGTGAATTTTCACACCTGCCGGAATACCCAGCACCGGAATACGGTCACCGGCAATCGCACAGATATCCCGAGCAGTGCCATCACCACCAGCAAACACGAGAACATCTGCTCCGGCCTCAAGCAACTCTTCAACGGCAGCGCGGGTATCTGCGGCACTGCTGGGCTGGGCTGGAGAGTGCGTCAGACAGGTCATTGAAAAACCCATCTCCGAAAGCAGGTCTGCACCCATTTCCCCCTGACAAGTGATGAACTGCACCTTGTCCCGATAAGGAAGCAGGCACTCAAGAGCGATGCGGGTACGCTGAGCAGATTTTTTCTCAGCTCCACGACGCATAGCTTCTGCAACGACTTCGGCACCATCACTGCCCTTCAGGCCAACAGCACCACCTATACCCGAAAATGGATTAATAATCAGACCCAGAGTCAGCATCTGTCTACCTGTCAGAACCAATCGCTTAATTTAATGCCAACACCAATACGTTCCTGGAATCGGTTGTAATCGATCAGGCTCTCACCATAACCGTTGAAATACTGAACATAGCCTTTCACCCGCTTGGTCATCGGGAAGGTGTAGCCAAGGCGCACAGCCCCTCTGTTTTCATCCGGATTGAGGTTGTTACGGACCATGAATTCAAGCTGATGTTTTTTCATCAGGTGCACGTATGTAATCTCACCATTGCCCATGTAGCTCATGATATCTGGGTTGTCGTTATCCGCCGGGTCTTCTGGGTCGGCCTTGCGGGTTTCAGGAATACGCCACCAGGCTCTAACCGAAAGCACACCATCACCAACGATGGACGATACCTGACCGATCAGGCGATTCCAGCTTCGCGACAAGGTACCATTCTGACCATTCGACTGGTGGTTAAACGACAACATAACGTGATCAATCCAGTAATCACGGATACCCCAGCTGAACATAATTTCAGGCTCGTGATTCGTTTCCCGGAATGGCCGGGAGATGTCACCGTTATACACCTGCCAATAGGACACGTTGGTGTAACCAATCTCCAGGCGAGTAAACGGCCAGATGATGTCTTTCATCAGCAGGTATTTGAGACTCAGTTGAAATATGGCTTCCGGGTGATCAAAACCATCATCGAGCGTTACAGGCTCATCAGCGAACTGACTGATGGCACGCTCCGCTTCAGCATTACTCGGCACCCTCTGATACGTCAGAGGCAAGAAGTAGTTCGGCCGGTGAGGTAGCAACAAATACGGGTTTTCTGACGCAAGACGCTCAATCTGAAGCTTCTCCATCAGCGAAGGTAAGCGCTGAACTTCGGGATCAAACTCTTCTTCATCAATCACTTCGACTTCGATAGTGCGGGTCTTAAGCTTACCGTTTCCCTGCGGCATGTGTTCATCGAGTGAATACTCGTCATCCATGGATTGTGTGGCAGATTCACCATGCACTAACGACGCGACGAACATCAGACAGAAAGAAATAACGGAGATAAGTTTCACCAGCAGGCTCCTGCAAACAAGTCGGAAGAGTTTACCATTACAGTAGCAGGTGTTTCAGGCGGATGTTTCAGAGGTTTAGTGAAAGAGCTTCCTTGAAGGAGCTTCTTTGAAAACAGTGGCGGCGTACCGCCACTGAATAGTCAACAGAGTACTTGCACCCAGTGCTTACACTGCCACTTTGTCAGTATCCAGATATGGCGTGCGGATCGCCTGATACTCATTCTTGCAGTGCGGACAGATACGACTGTCCCGGTTCAGAATACGATTATGCAAATGAAACAGGTGAGAATCCTTCTCCCAACAGTAAGAGCAGTACGGCTGACCGTAAGGGCGACCATCCAAAGTCTTGTAATACGCATCACCGCGCCGGCGCAGATTACCCCGGTAAATCAGAGCCTCATGCATACGGATAAGTTCTGCATCTTTCTCTTCAATTACATCCTGAAGCAGTGACAGTTCCATCTTTGCCTCAGACACAGAAGCAGTCAGCTCAGCCAATAAGCGCTTGAGATCATTCTTATCCAACAGATAACCGGATTGGCGAATGGCTTTGGCAACATCCTTAGCGCCTTCTAATGTTTCCTGTACTGCTGATACGGTACCGTGGGCCGGCATAGTCAACCTCCTGACAGATTTCGTCAAAAAGACGCCGGTTTTCCGGCGAATTATCATTATCAGGAGGTATAGAGCAGGTTTAGTGCCAGATCACTTTTCTACGAACGCACGCTCAATCACATAGTGACCCGCCTGCCCCGCACGCGCTTCTTTAAAGCCCAGCTCGTCGAGCATAGTGGTCAGCTCATCCAGCATCGCCGGGCTACCACACAGCATAAAGCGATCGTTTTCAGGATCGATATCTGCCAGACCAATATCCGCTGCCAGCCTGCCACTGCGGATCAGGTCCGTCAGGCGACCGGTATTTCGGTACTCTTCACGAGTAACCGTTGGGTAATAGATCAGTTTATCGCGCACCACGTCGCCGAAGTACTCATTGTTTGGCAGTTCGTTTTCAATGCGATCCTGATACGCAAGTTCTGAGACATAACGAACTCCGTGAGTCAGAACAACTTTGTCATATTGCTCATACACGTCGAGATCTTTAATGATGCTCATAAAGGGCGCCAGACCTGTGCCTGTGCTGAGCAGGTACAGATTTTTACCTGGCAACAGGCTATCTGTAATGAGCGTCCCAACCGGCTTAGTGCCCACCAGAATCTCATCTCCCACTTTCAGCTTCTGCAGATGCTGCGTCAGAGGGCCGTCCTGTACCTTGATAGAAAAGAACTCCATTTCTTCTTCGTAGTTTGCACTGGCAATACTGTACGCACGCAGCAAAGGCTTATCTTCAACCTCCAGACCGATCATAGTGAAGTGCCCATTCTTAAAACGCAGACCCTGATTACGGGTCGTGGTGAAGCTGAACAGAGTATCGTTCCAGTGGTGTACGCTGGTGACTGTTTCGCGGATCAGGTTACTCATTGCTGTTGCCTCGTATTGGGTGCATTGGCTAAGTTCTGAACACAGGTTACGCCCGGCAAAAACATCGGTAAAACTACTTATTTTGATATAAACTATCGAAATTACCGATATAGAAGCTACATAGGAGTCAGGTCATGCGCTACACCCTGCGCCAGCTTGAAGTATTTCTTGCCATTGCACAGGCAGGAAATCTCACCCGCGCCGCAAGCCATCTGAATATGTCTCAGAGTGCAGCAAGCAGTGCATTGAAAGACCTTGAGAGCCAGTTTGACGTGCTCCTGTTCGACCGTATCGGTAAACGCCTGCAACTCAGCGAGCAAGGTCGCCAGCTACGACCGCAGGCAGAAAGACTGATGGCCATGGCTGAAGACCTGGAGCAGAGCCTGCTACGAAACGCCAGTGCAGGTCCGCTGAACATTGGCGCAACGCTCTCTATTGGTAATTATCTGGCGGTGCAGATGGTCGCCGAGTTCATGACCCGTTATCCGCAGGCTCCGGTCACACTGGATGTGGAAAACACAGCCCATATCGCCGAGAAAGTACTTAATTTCGAGCTCGACATGGGCATGATCGAGGGCGAATTTCACCACCCAGACCTTGATATCCGCCCGTGGCGCAGTGATGAGTTGACCGTGTTCTGCAACCCTGACCATCCGCTCGCCACAAAGAAATCACTCACAGATGACGACCTGATATCAGCCGGCTGGATTCTACGCGAAACCGGCTCTGGAACTCGTCAGGCCTTCAACCGCGCTATGACCGGTTTATTGCCAGAAATGAACATCGTGCTGGAACTTCAGCACACTGAAGCCATTAAAAAAGCTGTCCAGGAAAACCTTGGTATTGGTTGTCTGTCGGTGATGACTCTCGAAGACGAGATTAAATCTGGTCGCCTGGTAAAGCTGAATACTCCGGGGCGGGATCTGCATCGCCGCCTTTATCTCATTCTGCATCGTCAGAAACATCTGAGCGCGGGCATAGAGGCCTGGTTAGAACTCTGTAATGAGAGAGCATCATGAGCGATAAGTCGCAGCGCAAGCGCCCCAACTACCTGTCGCCATACAGTTCGCAACTACAGGCGCAGGCAATGTCATTACTCGACGATGGAAAAACTGCCGGGCTGTTAACTAAAAAATACCCCGATGCCCACACTCTGACCGGAGAGCGCCAGTTGTATGACTACGCCATGGCGATCAAAAACGACTGTATGCGCTCTTCACCACCGATCAGCAAAGTCATTTACGACGACAAAATTCATGTAATCAATAACGCTTTGGGTCTGCATACATTTGTGTCGCGGGTTCAGGGCAATAAGCTGAAAGCAAAAAACGAAATCCGCGTTTCGACACTGTTCCGCAAAGTGCCTGAACCAATGTTACGAATGATTGTGGTACACGAACTGGCGCACCTGAGGGAAAAAGAGCACAACAAGGCCTTCTACAAATTATGCGAATTTATGGAACCTGATTACCACCAGATTGAATTTGATCTGCGACTGTATCTCGCCCATCGTGACCGTTATGGAGATCTCTGGTGACCTCTGATGACTTCTGCTCGAATGCATCGTCATACACAACTATCTGTCCCAAATAACACCGGTTCCTGAGCGTTTCTTTTGTTAGAATAAAAATCAGGATCTAAGCATGGTGTTGCATGAATATATATCTGATCGACGACCACCAGATGTTCTCAGAAGCGATGAGAACCGTTATTTCTGGTCTGTTTCCACAGGTACATATTAATGTATTCGGTGACGGTCGCTCTGCCCTGAGTCACCTGAAGGCACACACTCCGGATCTGATTATTCTGGATCTCGAAATGGCTGGATTAAGCGGCACAGACCTGCTGCATATTCTTCCGCAGCATGGCAGGGATATTCCTGTTCTGGTGTGCTCGGGAAATCTGAACTCCCGGAGTATCGCGCGAATCCGCCATGCAGGTGCGCGTGGCTATATGAGTAAATCTGAAAGTCTCGAAGAGCTGAAATCTGCAATTACACGTGTTATCGCAGGCGACTACTACCCTGAGTCATTTCCCACTGTCGGCACTACAGAAAATTCAGAATCATCATCGCTTCTGTCGAATCGCCAGCGGGCTATCCTCACCCTGATGAAATCGGGCATGAGCAACAGCGAAATGGCAGACACCCTGTATCTCAGCCCCAACACGATTAAAACTCACATCCGTCTGATGTATAACACGCTGGATGTCACCAGCCGTATCGAATGTATTAACAAAGCCGAGACGCTTGGTTTACTTGATCGCTGACAAAACGGCACTGGTTTCCGGACAAGCGGAGATGGGATTCATTGCGTGCTAAACGCATTGAGCATTGCACTGAGTAATGCACTAAGTAATGCACTGCGCCCCACCGGCTTAAAAAGAACTTCAATGCCAGAATCTTCAAATTCCTGGATTCTTTCAGGCGTTGTATTCCCCGACAAGATAAGGGTGGGTACCGGCTTTCGCTGATGTAGTTCCACGCACTTGATGACATCAGCCGAATTTTTTCCATCGGGAAGACGGTCGTCAGTAATCAGAAATTCAGCATTGAACCGCCCTGAGATCAGCACAGCTTCTACCTCAGCAAACGAGTTGCACGCCCATACATCATGACCTTCTGCGACCAATACTGAAGAGAGCGCATCAGTTATCTGCACCTCATCATCTACCAGCAATATACGCAGAGGAAGAACCCGCTCTGCCTTTGGTACTGTATCCGGTTGACTGTCTGCCTGCTCAGTACACGGCATGCGCAGCGTAAATACCGTGCCTTTGTTCTCTTGCGAAGATAATTCAAAACTCAGTTTATGCAATTGGCACAGGCGCTTAACAATAGGCAAGCCAAGGCCCATTCCTTTGGCAGTATCGCCATCGGCATCTTCAAGTTGAACAAATTCTTCGAACACTGATGGTAGCATCTCGTCAGGAATCCCACGTCCTGTATCTGCCACCCGGATAACGACTTCGGTACCCTGCTGTTTGACAGAAAGAGTTACGCTGCCTTCATCAGTGTAGCGAATCGCATTACTGATGATGTTGTCCAGAATTTCAGTAACGATACCCTTATCGCACTGCGCTGATATTTGGCTGTTTTCTACGATCAGTTCAATGGCTTTTTCCTGAGCGTGCGCAGCATGAACAGCAGCAAGCTGATTAATCAGTTCATATAGACGGACGTTCTGAACATCGATGGGTAACACACCAGCATCCATTCTGGAAATATCCAATAGCCTGTCCAGCAGGTCGCTGGCCGAGACAAGACTGCGTGTCAGCTTTTCTACCGTAGTCTGATTACGCAGTTCAGGCTGGGTCAGCATGGATTCCGCATACAGCCGCGCAGCCTGAACGGGCTGCCGTAAATCATGACTCGCGACTGCAATAAATCGTGTTTTTGCTTCGGTTTTCTGACTGGCCTTGCGCTCACCACGCTGGTGCTCAAGGCGTAAGACAATCGCCTCCATATGCGTTCGGTGAATCAGGATACTGAAGACTACCAGTAACACCCAGGTTAACGGCGATATCACCAAAGGCAGAATTTCACCACCAAAGTCCACCGATAATAACTGCCAGCTGAAGCTGAAAAATACCGGTGTAAGAAACGTGATGTAAATATCCGGATAGCATCCCATAGTCACTGATGGCATTGATGACATCACGACAATCAACAATAGCAGCGACATAATCTGAATCGGTGACGCATCAGGAAAAAACAAGAATGGAGTCAGTGACCAGAATATCCCCCAAATTACCGAGAGATACAGATTAATCCAGTGCCAACGTCTGACATATGTGAGTGTTTTATCCACAGATCTGGATTCTTCTTCACGGTAATGCAGGCGAATCAGAAACCAGGAATTTATCGCGACGAAGCCAATTCCTGAGAACCAGATAGCAAGGTGCATGGCCGTCGCCGATGACAAAAACATCAGACCAATGACGGTTGCTACGACAACAGAACCGACCATTCGGGAACCGACTTCTGCCATAAAAAGCCGATGACGCTCCCACTGGATGTCGCTATAGAGTGGATGCTCATCCCAGCTGGGCAGATATTGGTTTCTGAATTTTCTGATCAAACCGCTTAGCATCAGATCTCCGTTTAACTCTATATCATTGCTGCAGGTATATTTGCCCTCTGTTGGTAAAGGCCCCCTGCTCAGAAAAGCCCTCCTTAAGAGGGCTTATTGTGTTGGTCAGTACTCAGTCGCTCTGGTTTATTTCACTTCGACTTCTGCACCCGCACCTTCAAGCTCTGCTTTGATCTGCTCGGCTTCTTCTTTTCTGCCACCACGATGTGCAGCAGCCATTACTATAAGTGGCTCATCAGATACAGACTGAGGCACCGCAGGCGCAGTAAATTCAATCAGCTTACCTTCATCGGTTGAATCATGGCACCAGAGGGTACTGCCACTAACGGCCAGTTGATCCACACAGTTCTCGTAGTCTGCGCCAGTCAGCATAATAAAATCACCACCGTTGAAGTCTGCACCGGCAAGACCAGCATCAGCAGACACAGCAAACAGGTTCTCACCACTGAATACGATATCCAGAATATCGGCACCTTCTTCGGTATCACCAGTGAACGGATTACCTTCATTCTGTAATTGAATTCCGCCCTCATTCAGTTCATCCAGCAGATAGGTATCTCCCTCAACATTCATGGTTACAAGGAAATCATCTTCAGCATCTTCAGCGATCGCAGTTAATCCCAGGCGATCGTGATCAACTTCGTAGAATTCTGCCACAGTTACTTCGTTTTCAGCGTAGTTGTATGCAAGCTCTACTTCGAAGATCGCCGTATCGCCTGCATCCCGCTTACCGCTGATCCAGAATCCAATGCCATAAACAGACTGACCTTTAGATGCGAGGTCTGCCACATACAAGCCACCCAGCGAGTTACAGTTAATCAGGTAGCTTTCTTCGCTGATGTCTTCAATATCGACAGAAGCGGTAATCGATGTACCCGGAACAAAGATCTCAATCGTCGCCGCTGCTACGGATTCGATCGCTTCTGCAGGTGGCTCCTCAATTGCGACCAATGCTGCAGCGCCCATAGGCTCATCAATACCAGACGTTAGCGTCCCACCTTCAAGAATACCTGCCTCGGTGTAACCACAAGTGGCGATAAGCACAGAATTAAATGCCTCATCTTCATAGGTTCCTGACAGAGGCAGTGCGAGCACATCCCGGTAATAGTCGCGGGTCAGTGAAATCCCGGCAGGTGTTGTGAACTCCTTGCTACTGGCATCGGCTACGAGAAGAGTATGGGAAACGCTATCGTCAGCGCCTGTTGAGCGTTTCAGAGCCACTAGAGAGCCGCTCTCTGCGCCTAATGGGTAAGTTAAACCGACCAGTTCGTCGCTGCCGACCGACCAGCTCAGATCCGTGTAGACTTCCAGTGCCTGCTCAGTGTCTTCAAGTGGCAGTTCATCTGCATCATCGCTGATCAGGTCTTCGTGCGCGGAATCACCACCGCTGTCACCACCACAGCCAGTCAAAGCTATTGCGCCGGTACTGATCAGAAATGCGAGGGTCAGTTTATTGAATTTCATGGTCTCTCCTGAGTGTCGTAATTTCACGCCAGAAGTAGACCAGAGAGGTCAGAGGTGAGTCTTCACCCCGATGGGTGATTATGGATCGGCCAAAGCGGCCGATCCTGCGTCATTATCGGAATGATAACGAAGACCGATTATTCCACTGCATTTACAACAGAAAAATCAATGTATTCGCTGGTTTTGTATTCCGGCATGGTCGCATGCAGGAAACGATCAACGTCGCTTTGCGTAACGTAGCCACGTTCTTTACCACCAAGGTAGGTGTAAATCAGCTTAACTTCAGTTTCACCACCCAGAGACATTTCCACGCCTTCCATGTCACAGATTTCCTGCTTCACAGTCATAAGGTTGTCGAACGTCAGGTGACCGTCATTCACAGAAGACAGCATCTCAAGACGGGACAGGGTGAAATCACGGCGCGTATCACTGACAGTTACGCCGCCCAGTTCAAAGGTCAGACCACAATCGTGGGACAATGCGCCAGCCTCATGCAGACGATCCATATCCAATGTGTTCCAATTTCCCTGAGCAAGGCTTGCATAGCCGACAAAGGTGCCACAGGCACCGCTGGTGCAGCCAAAAATTTCGGCCGCTTCGGTCAGTACACCGTTGTTCACCTCAAAAGAGCCTTCGTCCATTTCGCTTGCCAGAATGCCGGAACGCTTAAGCATACGCTGGAAAGGACAGAGTATTTCTTCCTGCTCAGGCACATCACTGCCTGCAGCAATCGCTGGATAGATTTCAGAGAGTTCTTCAGCTGTGTAGGTGTCACCACCGCAGCCAGTCATAGTCACCGCTGCCGCCAACAGCGACAACGCACCCAGTTGCTTGAATGAGATCATGGAGGAATCCTTTCAAATTATCGTTATTAGTTTCTTGCCCTGTCTGCATAAATGCCGATTTAACTGCGCAGAAGTACCAGGGTAGCGACATTAAGCGCCCATTTATGAGGGCCGTCAAAACACTGGCCTGTTACGACACCTGCGTCCCGCTATACCAGAGAAACAACAAGCGCAGAGAAAGCAGTGTCAGGGTAATCCGATAGATTCTTACGAAGGTGTCCTGGGGGATTTTACCCAACAGTAAGAGTCCTGCCCGGGTACCCAGATAACCTGCCAATATCATAATAAACATCAACGGAAGCCACTGACTGAATGCAAAGCCTGCCACGCCAAATACCACGACTTTTAGCAGATGCTGGACTGTCAGCGCCGAAGAAAACAGCGCGGTATATTGCCATTTATCGCGGCTGTCTTTGCTCAACCAGGCCGATACCAACGGGCCAGAAGCCCCAACCAACATACTGGCAAGGGTCGTCAGTAAACCGCCTGTGAATAACCCTCCGGACGTTCTGCCAAGACCAATATCGGGGACAGGTGCCCAGGTTATCCAGAGCACGAATAACGCGATAACCAGTGGTATAAGTTGAGTATCCAGTACTCCTGCAATACCTGCAGAGAACACCGAGGCGATGAGTGCGCCAAGAACAAACCAGCCGAAGCGGCGATGATGCAGATAACGCCGGGCTATCCAGGCGCGGGAGGCATTAGAGCCCATCTGCACAACCCCATGGACCGGGATTAATGCCAGCGGAGGCACAATACTGGCCATAACTGTAATCAGAAAGGCACCACCACCAACGCCGAAGGCAGCGGTAATCAGAGAACCGGCGAAGGCAGCGACAATAAGAATTACAACGGCGCTGATTTCCAGCCCCGCTGTAAGGTACTCAGGCATTAATAGCCCTCAGGAGCAACGAATCCTCGTACAGATTCTTCCATCAGTTCTGCGAATTTAATCGTTGTCTTGTCCTGATACTTGCCACCAATAATCTGCACGTTTACAGGCAGGCCGTCGCTGGTCTGACCAACTGGAGCACTGGTCGCTGGCAATCCCATCAGGGTTGCCGGTGCAATCCATGTAAACAGTTCAGTGTAGGCACGCTCATCGCCATTCACAGGCAAACGACGTTTGTGTACGGCAGGCTTAGGCTGATGCTTAAACGCTGGCACCATCACCACAGGCGTCAGAACGACATCGTACTGCTCGAAAATCTTTTCAGATTTACGCGCAATACGCAGACGGGTTTCGTGGTTCTTTAACCAGTCGGCGTGAACCTGAGTCATACCAGTCAGCATCTTGTCGATATGCGCACCCAGCTTCATCTGCTTACCGAATTTACCGGCGAGCTTGGCGATAACCGCAGTGACGCGACGCTGTGCAGGCTTAAGAGTGCCGCTCAGAACTGAACCAAGCAGGTTCATGTAAGTCGGTACGAACGTTTCCAGTGACATGCCGTCCGGAGCACCTTCCGTCACCTGAGCACCTGCTGCACGCAGTTTTTCAGCCATAGCATCGTAAGCTTTCTGCAGTTCGTTATCGATCGGGCCTAGTGGATCTTTGGTCCAGATAAGTACACGGAAATCGGCGAGTGCTTTCTGTGATGCTTCTGGCAAGGTCAACGACCAGCAATCGCCCATTAACGGGCCAGGCGCGGCAAGAACATCAAGCATGGTATCAAGATCAGCCGCACTGCGAGCCATCGGGCCCGGAGTCGCCAGATCCGGCTCAAGCAGCATTCCTGGCGGCCCCGGAATGTGGCCACGACCAGATACAATACCGTGCGTAGGCTTATGACCGTAGATACCACAGAAATGGGCTGGCGTGCGGATGGAACCCGCAAGATCTGAACCCAGTTCAATCGGCGTCAGGCCTGCGGCCAGTGCCGCAGCAGCGCCACCGGACGAACCACCAGGGGTACGACTGGTATCCCATGGGTTATTCGTCACACCATAAACCTTGTTAAAGCTCTGAATATCACCCGCGAACAGAGGAATATTGGTTTTACCAAAAATGATCGCACCGGCGTCGATTAAGCGCTGCACAGTAAAGGCATTCTGCTTTGGCATATGATTCGCCAAAGACCGTGAACCAGCGGTACAAGGCATACCAACGACTTCGAAGGTATCTTTAATCGTCATCGGAATACCGTGCAAGGGTCCGCGTACATTGCCCGATGCACGCTCCTGATCTGCGGTGTCAGCCTGGCGTAGCGCATCATCAAATGCAGTTGCCACAACCGCATTCAATGCTGGATTTACCTTCTCGAAACGGCCCTGGAAGTACTCAACCAGACCACGACTCGTTACGTCACCTTGCTCAAGCGCTTGCTGCAGACCAGCGAGCGATTCGAATGCCCATTCTTTCGTCACGGGATATCCCCTGTTTAACATTGTTATTTTCAGATACACAGCAGGCTACCGTACCCATTTGCCCACGCCAATGGGCAATTGTGCCACGTTGCAATTGACCGAGTTATCAAGACTGAATTATCGTGCACGACATCAATGCAGGAGGGTGATTAATGAGATTCGTCGCGGCCACGGTAGTTGTGATAATGGCATATGCTCAGGTGTCTTTTTCAGAATCACTTTCAGAAACACCTTCAGTGAAACTGGCAGCAAACAATACGACACCTACCGAAGCCCCCAGAGAGGCTCTCAACTCCGTTGCTCGCGGCAGTGCCAGTAGCAGCACGAACACTATTACCTGGGTGAAAAACGACGCACCGCCTTTCTATATCATTGACGAGCAAATCATCGACAAACAGATCAACGGGAAACAAGTCAGAGAAAAACAGTGCCATCGCGGATTTGGCGACCAGCTTCAGGACACTATTGAGCGCAAACTGAATAACTACCGCCACCAGACAATTAAAGTACCCTTGAGTCGTCTCGAAGCCACCTGGAGCCAGTATACGCCGTTGTGCTTTGCCACCATGATTCACGAACCGCCCGTCAACAACGAATATATCGTCTCTCGGCCAAATGCTTTATATCTCCCCCACGGGATAATTACCCGCAAAGATCATGCTGACAGAATTCCTCGCAATGAAGATGGCACCCTGTCGCTGACTGCCCTACTGTCGAATCCGGGTAACCACCGCATGGGACAGATTGCCGGGCGAACCTATGGCGAAACTATTGATACGATTCTGGCAGCTCACAGCGATAATCTGTCTATCAGCGAACGAGCTGGCTCAACCGAGACCGCCGGTATTCTGCAGATGCTGAGCAAGCACCGGTTTGATTTCATTATTGAGTACGAGTTTGTACTCAACCACCATATCGATCAGGGTGACTTCGTTAACGAATTGGTATTTATACCTATCGCTGAAACCCGGGGACAATATGTTCTTGGTGCGATTGGATGCAGCGCTTCTGACAGTGGCCGTCAGGCGATCAATGCAATTAACAGCGTTCTGCCTGAACTGGTAACGTCCAGAGAATATCGTCGAGCCGTTGCCGATTGGCTAGTACCAGCCGAAGATGAGGTATTTTATTGGCAGAACTTCGACAATGTTCAGACTCACCAGCTGGGGAAAGATACACCCTTGCTGAAAATACACGATATGACTACCGAACCTGCCGGAAATAACCCTCACCAGCCCTGATAAATCACCTGACCATATAAGCGATGATGCCCCATTAGTAGCCATCCGGGAATTGTCGCTATAACGAATACGAATAGGGCGAAAGCAAGCACAGTCGTATATTGAAAGTCTCCCAGAATGAAGGACACTTTCAATGACAACACAAAATAATACGATCAGTTGCCTCAGTATCAGCACGCCGGATGACAGCAACGCCCAAACCTCTTGGGCAATTAATCCTGTCACCCTCTCACCAAAGGCTGCTTCCTCTATTCCAACAGATACCAAAGCAGCAGCAAGACTGACATTAAACAATGTCAACTACAGCCTTTTTTACAGCCCATCGGCTCAGTCTGTGACGGTCTGCGAAGAAACAGCTGATACCATACTCGCAGCAACTGGTACTGCGCCGGTCAAGGAAGCGCTCGATACAATGGACGTATTCTATCTGGGTAATCAGGCCTATCTCGCGACCTACTCGACCAGCGGCAGTTACTTAAATATGTACCGCATTAACGACGACTTTACGCTTACCTCAATACACAACCAGTATGTCGGAAGCGGCTTTACCATGATGCATATACTCCCTTACCGGGATACCAG
>JAYNJA010000005.1:31438-33425 GCA_038109705.1 Thalassolituus sp.
CTCCCGCGATCCCATCTGCGTTGTGCTTATGAACGGAACAACAGGCGACAGCACTACCGCTCCGATCAGTCTGCCGCCCTATGATGGCCTCAGTCTGACCCAGGTCTGGTCTGACAGCTGGGCAAAGACATGGGGCCACTTCACTTTCTTTCGCTTTGGTGGCGAAAATTTCTTCCTGAAAATCAATCAACAACACGAAAAAATAAATATCGACCATTTTATGGATGATCCGAATGAAGGCTCGCATCCAGTGTTAAGCAAAAATGCATGCAACACCCTGCTCAACGCCAGTGTACTTACAGGTTTTTCAGGCCCACAAGGGCAAGCGTACTTTATGGTGTACCAGGATAGCGGTTCGATTTCTCTGAATAGTATTTATCCGAACTGCATGGGTTGGTGGACACTTACCAGCGGACAGACAGAAGCCAACGCTCAGGTACTCCATCCTATTACCATTAACGAAAAAACATATCTGATTGCCATCAGCTAAGGAATGTCACAATGTCTCGTTTACTTAAAAAAAGCTATGACACCTCAACAGACGTTGCACTTCCGGTGATTGACTGGTCTCTGGTCGGTGCAGAAAAGCCCGAGCAGATTTCTCTTCCAGACAATCAACTTCCCCAGGCGGATGTCGCAATTATCACATGGACCAGTGCCGAATGGTCTGCGTTAGACCACGTGTTTCTGAACAGTGACCTCGAGCGCAAAACTGATGACTACGAGTGGCGGGAGTATTGGCGACCGTTGACTGTGGCCGGCCAGAGCAGTCCTATTCTTTATTATCAGAACGTCTCGATAAAGAAAGAAAACGCTACCGATAAAGTGAATGTACTACTTGTTAAATCGGAGGTTCATCTAGCTCACTCGCCATACATAAAAGGCGTAGAACAACTGACCGATCTGATTATCAGTCAGAGCAAGGTTTCTACAATTATTTCTAGCGGTACAGCCGGCGGTAGCACAACCGAACAAACACTGGGAGATGTTGTGCTGACGACAGCAGCCAGCATCCGCCTGGAAAAACCTGAGAATACGGAAAACTGTAACTACAATAATCAGACCTTTACCGGCACTGATTTCTTTGCACATGACGAGCTTTTTGACAGCGTCAGAAACACTCTGATGATGCCCCTGAACACCGTCTGGAATAGCACCACTATTGAAAACTCAGTTAACGAACTGAATAGAAAATCATCGACAAACTATACCGCAGACGATCTGATCAATGCACCCCTGGCACCCTCTGGACTTGCAGTTAACCAGCTACAATTCGCAGGGACTCAACCACTTTTAACAACCGACTACTATTTTATCGCCCAAGGAGAAAGCGCTGAAAAATATTGTTTCCTGGAAATGGATGATGCCGTTATCGCGCACCAATGCCAGGCCGCTGGTATCAACTTTGGTTTTATCCGCAATGTATCTGACCCTGTAGTTGCCAGAACAGACACAAACGACAACCCCATTCCTGAAGAAGTACGGGAAGACTGGTCAGGGATTATTTATAGTCTGTGCGGGTTCTACACCACGTATAACAGCGCACTCGCCTGCTGGGCAACTGTGCGCAGTAACCTATAATGGCCCCTCGGTCAGAAGAAACGCCCCTTAACCGGGGCGATCTGCCGAATTTTAAAACGAAGTTTCTGGGAAAAATATCCCAAGATTCAGCAGGCAGCGCGCAGAATCGTCTTTGAATTCAGTGTCAGATTAAGGGTTTCATTATCGCAAATAGGGATCCCTCCCTCTTTTTCTGTCCACATCACAGGAACACTCGCAGCTTCAGATACTGAAGATATAACTCCCGTTACCTGCCTGAAGCAGTCGGTGATAATCTGTGGAATACTCCCTTTATCAGACAACGCCAACCAGAGAACAAAATAGCTTTTGTCCTGAACTAATATAGCCTCTGAAATCAGATCAGACTGAATTGCCAACTGTAACGCAGCGATCAATGACGCCAATGGAGAGCTACTATTTCCCGGTG
>JAYNJA010000005.1:33435-34902 GCA_038109705.1 Thalassolituus sp.
ATCAGCAGCGACGGGAACGAAAAACACAGCTACAGGAATCAACGACCAGTCCAGACTTTTACCGGAGAAATAATACGCCTGTGTTGTCTGCAGGGCTTGCCCGGAATAACTTTGAGGAAACCCAGAGGAGCTCTTTGGGATACCGTTACTCTCCGAGAAGTTGAATACCTCATCATGTAGCAGACCGTATGCCCGTCCAATAACTGTATCGTGACTGGCCGCATAATAAGTTTGCTGATCGCTGTATCCTACCAGGGCAATTTCATCAGGCAGCTCAGCTATGTCAGATTTCACCAGTGTTGGGATATATGACTGAAGTCCGATCGGCATCATTGCCTGACAGGTCAAAGGGATAAATATATCGGCAAGCTTATTTACGAATCCGTCCCGGTTCTGTAAATAGCTGGCGTTACGGAAGCCACGCCAGACGCGTATGGATGATGGGTGAATCGGTTGGCTATCGGGCATAACAACGTCCTGTAATCTTTGAGTAGCTACACGTTATGTGTCTTACCGGCATGGCTCAAATCAGATTCAGAATCAGCACTATGCCTTATCGGAATTGGCCGTTTAGTTAAGTCGCTCCACACTGAAAGAGTCCGCTCATATGCGAACGGATCACAGACCAGGAGAATCTATGAACTTAAAGCATTTCTACAACCAGACGACCTTTACATTGACCATTCTGGTTGTGGTTGGAGGTACAGTTGCATCTCCAACAGTTGGACAACAACCGGAGATTACGCATCGCTTTAAGTTATTACCGCAACATGACTACAAACTTGAATACGGCACCCTCGAATGTTGCTTCATCAGGTCCATCATGATCAGCTACGAAGATTCAGGAGTCCGCTACCAGGCGCTACAGGAAGTTCTTTCAGAACAATCATCCCTGTCCCGCCTGTTCAATGAAGGTAGCTACCTGGCTGTGACCCAGGTATCACCTCCAGTCTTTGAAAGTGATGCCTAATGATTAAGAATGAGAATCATGTTATGTTAATTGTTCAATCACTGATCAGACATGGAAGGCAGCAGTGCAGCCAATTGACCCAAAGTATTTCCGGGCATTCAAAGCCGTAGACCGGTCCGGCAGCTTCAGTGAAGCAGCCGACATCGCAGCCATGACTCAGGCAAATGTAAGCAAACACATCAAAGCACTGGAAGAGTCCATTGGCAGTGATCTGTTCCTGCGTACCACTAAAGGCCCAGTAATCACCGAAGCCGGCGTTAAACTACGCAGCTATATCCAACATTTTGAAAACCTGCATGCAGATTTCCTGCTCGATGTAGGTAACACAGCGAAAGAAGTGAAAGGCACTGTGAGCTATGCAATGCCAGCCTCCTGCCTGCTATCGCCCCACTTTCCTATGTTGCTTGAACGGCGTCGCGCTCATCCGGAACTTGAGATCAACCTCGAATTGACGCCAACAGATAAAGTATTTGAACAAATACTCAATGGGCGTATCG
>JAYNJA010000006.1:0-10915 GCA_038109705.1 Thalassolituus sp.
ACATCAGCGTCTCAACGGCGGAGTTGATACCTGTGATATCCACGGGAAGCCCTCAATAAGTTCGTTTCTGTTGTAGTTCTGAATTTGTACTGAGTTGTTCTCAGTTCGCTCTGTCGTTATAACATCGAGCTATACATCTGCACTCTTACGGTGCCTCAGATGCGATGACAGCTCCATACGGGGAACTGTCTTTCCATTTCAGGGGCTGAAACAGCAGGAAACATACCAACTTTGTCCAAATTGGCACTCTCAAGAAAAAGAAATGCGCCACACCAGAGCACATACGCCCTTCAAGCGAGCAAAAAAGTTGGACGCACCATCGACAACGTTGCGACGACCCGCGCAGAAAGCACCAGAGGTGAACATAAAAACAAATTGCGCACCAAAATAATGCAAAGCAGTCAGGTCGAGTGCTCAGCCATCTGCAGCTTCAAAGTGCATCCGGGCAACAGGAGGATTTGGCCAGACGCCCTCCATCATCATCGGATAGGTCACAGGCTTGTAGTCCGAGAAGTCGATATCACGGACCACACTGAAATCATTCCAGAGCATGCGGGCACCTTTCATCCAATAAGATGGACGCACCCGTTTATTGATCAGTGCCAGCTCTTCGGTGGTCGCCGGACGCGCAGCTCCGGCCTTGCCATAAAGGCGGATACCAGGAGTGGTACCAAAACGCCCTGTCAGCAGTGCCCGCAACCAGAACAGCCGACCAACATTAACGGCCATCACACAGATATTCGGGTTTGCGTCGATGTTATCGCCCAATGACTGAGCGTAATGATCAAAGAAGAAGCCTGTCTGGTCGTCACGAAGAAAGACTGTACCAACAGGGGTAATGTGAGGAGTACCGTCCAGATGAACGGTCGCTACAGAGCAATGCACGGCTGATGCCTGCGACTGCTCGAGCGTTTTCTTAATCTGGGGCCAGTTGGCGGTAAGGGTCATCCGTATTCCTCCCTGATAAGCGTTTCCTTAGGAAACTAACCTAACAGAGAGAAATACGTATGTCTTGCGTCAAGCGTGTTTTATCTCAAAACATACATGAATGTTCTGGCGGCGTTCGAAGTCCTTCGGAACCGATTTAGTACTAACGTCTTTAATATCGAATGCCGACAGCGCTTCTCGATCCAGTGCAAATTTGCGCAGGTTATTCGAGAATATCAGGGTGCCACCCGGTGCCAACCGATCCATCGCCATCTGAACCAATTCAACGTGATCACGCTGAATATCGAGTACACCTTCCATCCGTTTAGAATTGGAGAAGGTCGGCGGGTCCATAAAAATCAGGTCGTACTGACCACGATCTTCTTTCAGCCACTGCAGGCAGTCGGCCTGTACGAACTGGTGTTTTTCCGGATCAATGCCATTAAGGCGGAAGTTGTCCCTGCCCCAGTTCAGATAAGTACGGGACATATCAACACTGGTACAGATTGCTCCGGCCGCTGCGGCATGAACAGATCCGGTTGCGGTATAGCAGAACAGGTTAAGGAAGCGTTTACCCTGCGCGTGTTTGGCAATGTGCAATCGGGTTGGACGGTGGTCGAGGAACAAGCCGGTATCCAGGTAATCACGCAGGTTCACAAGCAGCTGAACCTGCCCTTCGCGGACTTCCATCGTACGCTTGTCGTCGTTCTGCTTTTCGTACTGTTTCTTACCACTCTGACGCTCGCGGCGCTTAAGAACGATCTGTTCAGCAGAAATACCGGTAACTTCAGGCAATACCGCAAGGATATCCAGCAGACGACGCTCTGCCACTTGCGGATCAATCGACTTAGGCGGAACGTACTCCTGCACATGGAGCCAGTTTTCATAAAGATCAACCGCCACCGCGTACTCAGGAATATCGGCATCGTAGATACGGTAGCAGTGAATGTTTTCACGCTTCGCCCACTTACTCAGCGCCTTCATATTCTTTTTCAGACGGTTAGCAAACGCCTCAACCGGACCACGCACAGCACTCGGCTGCGGTAGCTGCGAACGCTCATCCGCCGGGCCAAATACAAACAGCTTGGTCTCGATCTGGCCATTCAGGAATTTGTACTGCTTATCCATCGGGCGTCGGATGGCACGGGCAAGATCAAAATTGCCAGTGAATACGGCGAGGCGCCAGTCAGGCAGAGTCATCGCCGCATCATGGAGCTGTTGATAGAGCGGAGCTAACTGAGGCAACTCACTTAAACGTTCACCATACGGCGGGTTACAGACGATCACTCCGCCTTTTTTCGTGACGTTTTTCTGGATACGCAGTTCCGCTACCGGCTTGCAATCCAGGCGAATTTTACCTCCCAGGCCTGAACGTTCGAGATTCTTACGCGCCGCATTCAGCTGTTCTTCATCAATGTCAGAGCCATAGATACGGTTTTCCAGTGCTTCGATGCCGGCGGTACGACGCGCACGGGCTTCTTCGAGCAATGACATCCAGAGTTTGCGGTCGTGGCCCAGCCAACGCTCAAATCCCCATGCCGGGCGGTTCAGACCCGGTGCGATATCCGCAGCCATCATGCCGGCTTCAATAATCAGGGTTCCCGAACCACACATAGGGTCAACCAGATGCTTGCCCTCTTTTGCCAGCTCTGGCCAACCCGCACGAATCAGAAGAGCGGCTGCCAGATTTTCTTTTAATGGCGCTTTACCTGGCTGCAGACGGTAACCACGACGATGCAGGCTGTCACCAGACAGATTCAGATACACCTGCAAACGACCTTTGCGCAGGTTTGCTTCGATACGGATATCACCGGCTTTGTCGACTGATGGACGAGCTCCCGTGGTCTCACGGAATACATCCACCACAGCATCTTTTACCTTCTGGGCACCAAACTGAGTATTATTTATAAAGTTACTGCGGCCGTGAAAGTCGATACGAAAGGTAGAATCGACGGAGAATAATGCTGGCCAGTCGACATTTTTCGCCGCGTTATACATATCGTCGACATTGTCTACCTGACAATCCTGCAATGGCAGCAGCACTCTTCCGGCCAGTCTCGACCAGAGACAAACCCGATAGGCAATTTCCAGATCGCCGTTGAAATACACCCCAAGGTGGGTCTCATTTTCAACAGATCCGCCTAAGTGTCTGATTTCTTCCGCAAGAAGGCTTTCAGTACCTTTGGCACAGATAGCCAACCACGGGGATTTCGGGTCATTCTCAAGATCGAGAGACATGCGCACATCCAATTTTGGTAATAGCTGAATCGTTCTAAAACGATCCGCTTTATAAAAAAATAATCATTAACTTTCACCGTACAGTCACGGTACAACTGTACGTGGTCCGCCGAATTCTGTGGCTAACCGATGTTAAGAGTAACAGCGAGGAAGCAACACTATGAAGAAACAGAAACGCGACATGCAGGAACGAGCTTTCGCACGTGGGTACCGAGCTGGTGTAGAACGCCGCTCCAAAGATCTGGCCCCTGCCGGTCCGACCCGCGACCACTGGATGGCCGGTTGGCGATCCGGGCGAGCTGATAATTGGGATGGTTATACCGGCGTTTCTGGTATTCATCGAATCGCGATGTAAACCCAGGCACCAATCCAGAATCAACACACTGTAGCAAGGCTACATAGCATTACCGAATTTTCCACTCCTGACGACACATGTCAGACTCTGCACCTCCCCTCAAGGGAGGCCACGCCCGGCAATAGCCGGGCATTTTATTGTCTGTCTGAGCAAATGCTTCCTGCAGACCGAGCTTTCAGCCTTGCAGACACATCCAAACACAATCAGCGCTGACGAATTGCCTCTGCACTTTCTGCGATTAATTCCGGGCCGCGATAGATAAAGCCCGAATAAACCTGAACAAGTGACGCACCTGAACGGATCTTATCTGCCGCATCTTCACCTTCCAGAATGCCGCCTACACCAATAATAGGCAGGCGCCCATTCAGCACCTCGGCCAGACGTTCAATCGTCTGAGTCGACAGATCGGTGACTGGCGCACCAGACAGGCCACCCGCCTCTTTACCATGTTTTGCCGTCTCAACACCTTCACGTGAAAGCGTTGTGTTGGTCGCTATCACACCATCGATTTCACAATCGAGCAGTGTCTGCGCCACCATATCAACTTCTTCTTCGCTCATGTCCGGCGCAATTTTCACGAAGACCGGCTTATAGCCATACTCTTTTGCCAGCTCTGCCTGGCGCACTTTCAGTGGCTGCAACAGGTCACGTAGCGCATCACCATACTGCAGGGTACGAAGTCCCGGAGTATTAGGCGATGAAATATTCACCGTAATATAGGTCGCGTACGGGTAAACCTTTTCAAGGCAGATCAGATAATCAGAAGTCGCATCTTCAACGGCTGTATCGAAATTTTTACCGATGTTAATCCCCAGTACGCCTTTAAACTTTGCCTTCTTCACTTGTTCAATCAGGTGATCTACACCTTTATTGTTGAAACCCATACGGTTGATGATGGCGCGTTGCTCCGGCAGGCGGAACAAACGAGGCTTAGGGTTACCCGGCTGTGGACGCGGCGTCACAGTACCGATTTCAATAAAACCGAAACCCAGACGGGCAAAAGCATCGATATAGTCGCCATTCTTATCCAGGCCTGCGGCCAGACCTACCGGGTTGGGAAAAGTAATACCTGCAACCTCAACCGGTTGTGGTGCAACCTTCTTCGTAAGCAACCCCAGAACACCCAGTTTTTCAGCCTTACCTAGCATTTTCAGTCCCAATTCGTGGGATGTTTCTGCATCCATCATAAACAGGAACTGACGGGCAAGACTGTACCAACTCATAACATTGACCTCGGCTGGGATGAATATAGGGGGTGATAATGGCGCGCATTATAGGGCTTCATGCGGCCGCTGTAGATGGGCTAAGGCAATTTTTTCGAGGCTTCAGGCGTCAGTTTGGGTTCAGACGCTCGATACGTTCGAACTTTCCTGACTGATCAAAGTAGATGGCAAAGCGACCACGGATGCCATCGTGGCTTACCGCGTGCTGCAATATGTTCGCAGGAAAACGCACTCGACGACCGTCCTGCATGGTCGCCAGAACCGTTCGGGCAGCGCCCTGATAGTACCGCAGGTATTCATCTGCACTGATGTTCAGATCGACCACAATTCGCTGAGTCATTGCGCAACCTCAGATTCCAACTTCATCTGCGCCTGTGTTGTTGCAGCATCAGCCTTTATCTCCTCATCCTGCCTTACACGCCAGGCTTCCAGGTCCTGACGTACTGACTTTAACCACTCGATGCGTGCCTGTGTCATAAGATCAGGATCTATCTGCCGGAGAATCACCTCAGGCTGCAGGTACTCTGGTAAGACTGCTAGCCCCATTGTATTAAACAAACGCTCCCCCAAACTGCCATATCGTGAGTACGGCAATTCGTCAGTGCGACACAGCGGTGCAGACTCTAATATCTTCGCCAGCAATTCTGGAGTGCGGAACATCGAACAGTTAATGCTCTCATTCCATGCCGTGTCGATGTACTCCCGCCAATCAAACGTACGGGTCTGCACCCAACGCTTATCAACACAGCTAAAGTATTGCTTCACACCCTCTCCCGTTAATGGATCAGGCTGATGACCTAGCAGGGCATTCCAGAACCTCAGGCCATTAAAATTCGCAACGAGGTCGCCAAAGGAGTAGACCCCGGTCGTTTCTGCACCGAAATACACAGATTCCGTCCACTCACCAAACAACAACGCACTGTTCAATGGCAGAGTCAGACGCTGGCTTTCTTCAAAGTAGCTGCGCCCTTCACTGAAAAAGTGTCCGAATTTATCACTGCCAACAAAGTCATCATCTATCCGTACTACTGCAGCAACACGCTCTGAGAGCACCAAAGAAGGCGACTGGGGCCAGGTAAACGTATGATAGATAGATTCATTCAAAAGAATCCGCTGACGAGCAACATATGGGCTCTGCTCGGCAAAGGTTTCAACCTGCCCAACAATGGGACGAGCGAGAAACGATCCAACAGCATTATATAAACGCGTAATATCACAGTGCGGACGACGTGACGTACGGGCGGCATTAGGTGGGTGCCTGAAGGGCTGAGCCCGGTTCGCTCTCTCTACCGCCCTCTGCAGGCGACGATTAACCTCGGCATTAAGGACAAAACGACTGTCCGGCAGCGCTTCTCGCGGATGCTCAATTCCATCTCTGACAATGACGGTAAACTGATCCACTTCAGCAGCAAAAAGTGAAGTACTGAATATAACAAGCGCAAGCAATAACAGACGTGTAGGCATAACGAAAAACACAGGTAGTGCAAAACAGAGTTTGTACACTGCCCGTGCCAGAGGTTCAACTTCAGCCTACTTCATTTAACTGTGGCGACTGGCTTGTGCCAGATCCAGGAGTTCGCGAAGTGCAACGGCGATCATGGGGAACGTAATGTTGTCTGTACTCTTAAGCTCATCCAGCATGTGGTTCCAACGACTGACAAGGACTTCCTGCTCGACTTCCCATTCAGAGATGCCAGCGTCAAGATCAGCTACATTCTTATTTTTAAGAATGCCTACCGTCAGCGAGCGCTGTTGCCAGTCGAGATCATCACGGAAGCTTTCGCGCGCCATTGCTTCCCAGTGATTCGTAGCCGGCAGAAGGTTTAACTGTTCCAGGAACCAGTTCAGCGACAGATGTTCACCAATACCAAAATAGGTCGCCGTTACCCTGTCGACTTTGCAGTCGGTTTCACTCGCCGCTTCAATCACACCTAGTGCGGCATAAAGCTCACTGGCACCTGCAGTGAACGCCGCGAGTTTATCCGGCACACCTATCGCACGACGCTCATCATAAACTTTCTGCCAGCGCTCCAGTGCCGACCCCTTGAGGGTATTGACCAGATCGCCAGCTATTCCCTCTACAGCGTTACCGAAACAGCTTACTTCGCGCTCAATATCAACGTTAACCCGACGGTTACGCAAGAACCAGCGCGCAGCCCGACGCACCAGACGCATCAACTCAGCCATCATGGTTTCCTGCAGCTCAGTTGGCACTTTGTAATCCAGCGCGCTAATTTCACGCCAGTGTTCATGCAACTGGAATGTATCCCGCGCTGTGACATAGGCACGAGCAATGTCCGAGACTGTGGAACCAGTTGAGTCGCGAAGGCGGTTTACAAAGGTAATGCCCATGTGGTTAACCATGTCGTTGGCTAACTGGGTGGCGATGATCTCTTTACGCAGACGATGGCGCTCAAGGGGCTCGGCAAATTTCTCAACCAACTCACCGGGGAATGCCGTTGCGGCAATCTTCGCGATGTACGGATCACTGGTAATACGCTTAACATTCAGACGTTCTTTGAGATCCGCCTTGGTGTACGAAATCAGTACCGCGAGCTCTGGTCTTGCAAGCCCGGTATTGGAATTACGCCGTTCCTGCAGGGCTTCTTCGTCTGGTAAAAATTCCAATGCACGATCGAGTTTTCCCGCCTGCTCGTAGTCTTTCATCAGACGGGTATATTCATCGAGACGCTCACGACAATCCCGATACGCCAACGCAATCGCCTGGGTCTGGTGGTAATTGTTATCAAGCACCAGACCGGCAACGGCTTCGGTCTGTGCCATAAAGACTTCATTACGCTGCTTACGTGTCAGGTCACCATTGTCCATGACATCATTGAGCATAATTTTGATGTTCACTTCGTGGTCAGAGCAGTCTACGCCACCAGCGTTATCAATAAAGTCGGTGTAGGATGCGCCACCGTTAAGGCCGTATTCAATTCGGCCGTTCTGGGTAACACCGAGATTACCGCCCTCGCCGATCACTTTGGCGCGAACATCTTTTCCATTAATACGCAGTGCATCATTGGCTTTGTCACCAACGTCCGCATCCTGTTCAAAACTGGCTTTGATGTAGGTACCGATACCGCCGTTCCAGATCAGATCAACCTCGGCTTTCAGTGCCGCTTTAATAAGATCATTAGGGGCAAGTGTATCTTCCGTAATTCCAAAGCATTTTTTCATTTCTGCAGAAATGGGAATGCTCTTCGCTGAACGGGAGAAAATACCGCCGCCTTTTGAGATTAACTTTTTATCGTAATCGTCCCAGGTTGAGCGTGGCAACTCAAACAAACGCTTACGTTCTTTGAAGCTGGCTGCAGAATCCGGTGTCGGATCGATAAAGATATGCATATGGTTGAAGGCGGCTACCAGGCAGATGTGTTCAGACAGCAGCATGCCGTTACCAAATACATCACCGGCCATATCGCCGATTCCCACCACAGTAAAATCCTGTTCCTGTACGTTATGGCCACGTTCACGGAAATGACGCTGCACCGAAACCCAGGCACCTCGGGCTGTAATGCCCATTTTCTTGTGGTCATAACCAACAGAACCACCGGATGCAAACCCATCACCCATCCAGAATCCACGATTCACAGCAATTTCGTTGGCTATGTCTGAGAAGGTCGCTGTGCCTTTATCGGCGGCTACTACAAGGTATGGATCTGGTTCGTCGTGGCGAACCAAATTTTCCGGAGGAATAATTTCACCTTCAACCAGATTATCTGTCACATCCAACAGCGCACTGATAAAGGTTTTGTAGCACTCAATACCCTCAGCAAGGAAGGCATCCCGCCCACCTTCTTTTGGCGGGCATTTGGATACAAACCCACCCTTCGCGCCGACCGGCACAATAACCGCATTTTTTACCTGCTGAGCTTTCACCAGGCCCAGAACTTCAGTACGGAAGTCATCTACACGGTCAGACCAACGCAGACCACCACGGGCAACTTTACCACCGCGCAGGTGGACACCTTCGACGCGTGGTGAGTACACGAAGATTTCGAACATAGGGCGTGGTTTAGGTACGTCTGGAATCCTGGAAGGCGCCAACTTAAACGAGAGATAGCTCTTGTCCTGCCCGCTATCATCCAGCTGAAAGTAGTTCGTTCTCAGCGTTGCCTTAATTAATTCGATATACCGACGGATGGTGCGATCTTCGTTCAGTTGTTCAACACCATCGAGGGCTTCAAGCAAAGCTTTCTCGCAGACCTCGAAGGCGGCTGTACGATCTTCTTCTGATAATTCGCCAAGTCCAAAACGCTTATGGAAAAGTTCGACGATCTGAGCGCTGACCGGAATATAACGGCTTAGGGTATCGGCAATATAGCTTTCTGAAATGCCAAAGCGGATCTGCTTCATATAACGTGCGTACGCACGCAACAGAGCAATATCCTTCCAGCCTAACTGGCCACCCAGTACTAAACGGTTAAAGGAATCGTTCTCTGCTCTGCCGGCCCAGATTGCCCGGAAGGCTTCCTGGAATACCTGTTTAACTTCAGCAATATTAATGCTGTCTGACAGGGTGTAACGCAATGCGAAATTATGAATCCAGATGCGCTTACCGTCGTTACACACAATCTCGTAAGGATGTTCGCCCAGTACCCGTAAGCCAAAGTTTTCCAGTACAGGGATAATGTCAGAAAGCGGCAGGATGGTATCCGGATTAAACAGTTTAAATCGCAACTGATTATTATCGCCCTCAAGCTCGCGGTAAAAAGACATCGCCAGTTCAGGCGCATCATCAGCACGGAGACTTTCCATATACTGAATGTCAGCAACGGCTGTGCGCGCAGAAAAATCTTCGCGATAACCGGCAGGGAATGCATCTCTGTATTGGTGGTACTGAACGTTACCACGCTCTTCACCAACCTGTTCGATCAGGGCACCATGCAGATCGTCTGTCCATGAACGCACCACCTGACGAATTTTGCTAGCCACGATATTTTCATCGTACTGGACTTCTTTGGCAGGATTCAGGCGCACAATAAAATGCGTACGTGCCAGCACTGACTCTGAAAAATAAGTATTAAACTCAATATCGAGGGGCTCAAACTCTGAACGCAGCACGTCCTCCATTTTCTGACGCAATTCGGTGTTGTAAACATCGCGTGGAGTGTAGGCAATACATGAAAGAAACTTACTGTAGGTATCTTTGCGCAGGAACACACGGGTCTGACGACGTTCCTGAATGTTTAAGACATTAATCGCGACGCGATACAGCTGCTCCACATCTGACTGAAACAGTTCGTCACGAGGGTAAACCTCGAGAATACGATCCAGTTCTTTAGCACTGTGACTGCCTTTATCGAACCCGGCTTTCTCACGAAGTGCTGTCAATTTTCTGCGGATTAAAGGAATATTATTCGGCGTTTCAATATATACAATCGAGGTAAACAAGCCCATAAAACGCATGCCACCTACAACATTACCCTTTTTATCGAAACGTTTAACCACCACGTAATCAGGATATGCCGGGCGATGAATCCGGCTACGATTACCAGACTTCATAAAGTTCACAAGATCAGGCCCGGCAATAAACTCCTGAATTTCAGGTTCGAGATCTTTCAGTCTGACCTTAGTACGGCTGGTATCGTTATCACGGAAAATACCGAGATCCTTTGCCGGATCACGCTTTACAAACCCCTCGCCCTTTTCCGTGACAACACTGAACTCGTCATAGGCCAGGAAGGTAAAATGATTATCCGCCATCCAGCTGACGAACGCTGCAGCCTCTGCACAAGCATCGGCATCATTTGACGTACAGTGCTCTTTCAGCTCAACTGCCGTATCTCGTGCAGCTTTGAGCATGGCCGGAAAGTCCCGTACGCACCGTTGCACTTCTGAGAGCACACTTTCCAATTCCTGAGCCAACGATGCCATCATCGCTTTATCTGAGTGATGATCTATCTCGATGTAGATGATTGCTTCCGGAGTTTTTCCTTTCCCTGCTGCGGCCCAGTTGCCTGAAGTTTTCAATTTACCGCTGCCATCACGCGCGGTATGCATCACACAGTAGTGAATGGCATGAAGAGACATCTGGCGCGAATTCAGCTGCATCCGCACCGAATCGACAATAAACGGCATGTCATCAAACACAATCTCGATGACAGTATGCAAGGACTGCCAACCATGATTTTCATGATCTGGGTTAAACACCCTGACTTTCGGA
>JAYNJA010000006.1:10925-34077 GCA_038109705.1 Thalassolituus sp.
CCATAAAGGTCATCAACTGCGCGAGCCAGAACCTCCTCTGTCGGAGCACCCGAGTAGTAAATATCTGCGAACTTCGTCAGCAATTCAGCCTGGGCCGGTTCATTACGCTCTTCAATCAGGTTCTGTAAGGATGTAAGCATGGTTCTGTCTCTGAAACACAATCTGTATATATCTTAGACGATCCTGACAATTTGCCATGCTGACGCAGCGCATTCGGCAGGATAGTTTGTTTACCGTCCTTTACTCACCCTGAGAAAACTTTGTTTACAGAGTTGTATCACAGCATTGACCGTAGTCACCGAACCTCTAAAATCAGTGACCTCAATCTTCTTCATATCCTCTGAGAAGGCACGACAGGATTCATATGAGCCTACAAAACGGATTCCAGCAGCTCCGTGAAAGCCTGCAAAAAAACATTATCGGTCAACCTAAGCTGGTTGAACGCCTGTTACTGACTCTTCTGGCTGATGGCCACCTTCTGGTAGAAGGTGCACCTGGCCTGGCAAAAACCAAAGCGATTAATGCCCTTGCCGAACGAATGGAAGGCGAGTTCAAACGCGTTCAGTTCACACCAGACCTGCTGCCGGGTGATATCACAGGCACTGAGATCTATCGTCCACAGACCCAGACCTTCGATTTTCAGGCTGGGCCGATTTTTCATAACCTGATTCTCGCCGACGAAATTAACCGTGCTCCGGCTAAAGTTCAGAGTGCACTGCTTGAGGCCATGGCAGAGCGTCAGGTGACGGTTGGCGGTGTCACCCGTCCGCTACCCGATATTTTTATGGTGATGGCAACACAGAACCCGATTGAGCAGGAAGGCACCTACCCACTGCCTGAAGCTCAGCTCGACCGTTTCCTGATGCACGTTAAGATCGACTACCCTGACGCCAATGCCGAACAGCAGATTCTGCGTCTCGCCCGTGGTGAAGCAATGGCAAGCAAAGCCTACGAAGGCCAAAAATTGACTGCCAAGCACATTACCAGTGCCCGCAGTCAGGTACTGTCGATTCATATGAGCGAAGCCGTCGAGGAATATCTGGTACAGCTGATCATCGCCTCGCGTGAACCGGGTCGCTACGGCGAAGACCTGGCCCGCTGGGTCGAGTTTGGCGCCAGCCCGCGTGGCACTATTGCTCTCGACCGCTGTTCCCGCGCCCACGCCTGGCTCGCCGGCCGCGACTATGTCAGTCCTGACGACGTTCGCGCTGTTGCCCATGATGTTCTGCGTCATCGTATTCTGGTCAGCTTTGAAGCCGAAGCGAACGGCCTCAGCAGCGAAAAAATTATCGACGAACTCCTCAACCGGGTACCAGTCGCCTGATGGCACGCGAAGCATTCACTTCAGGAACTGTGATAGATGCCAGCAAACTGGCCGGCCTCAGAGTTCTGGCAGATCTGATCCCGCTGCATCGTCAACGTAAGATCCTCAACGATCAGGCGGGGGGGCACACGTCCCAACTGCGTGGTCGGGGTATCGACTTTGCCGAAGTCCGCAGCTATCAGCCCGGTGACGATATCCGCTCGATGGACTGGCGCGTGACTGCACGCACCGGAGAAGCACACATTAAAGTGTTTCGTGAAGAACGCGAACGTCCGGTGCTTATCGCCTGCGACCTACGTGCGTCGATGAACTTCGGCACCCGTCGGGCTCTCAAGCGTGTTGTTGCCGCAGACATCGCCGCACTGTTCGCCTGGTCGGCAATGAACCATGGTGATCGCGTTGGCGGCCTGGTCTTCAACGACGACAGTGAACGCGACCTGCGCCCGCACACCGGTCGCAAAACCCTGATGAATTTTTTGCATCAGCTCGCCAGCCTTCCAGTCAGTTCACACCAGAACAGTACGCAACGGATGCTGGAAGTATGTCGACATATTGCTCGCATTGCCCGCCCTGGCAGCGCGGTTTATCTGATCAGTGATTTCGCTGGCTTCGATGAAGAATGCGAAAAATCACTCCATGCGATATCACGCCATTGCGACCTGATTGCGATTCGTATCAGTGATCCGTTCGAGCAACAACAACCGGCTGGCTCATGGACAGTAAGCGATGGAAAACAACGCCAGCGCCTACGCGTAAATCGTAGTGCCAGCGAACAGCAACTGCGCGACTGGCAAACTCAGAGCGAACATCTGCGTCAGCGCCTCGCCCGCCTGCGCGCCCCTCTTACAGAAATCACGACAGCTGATGACCCACTTGATCAGCTACGTCAGGGGTTTGGATTAAGCAGCACATCGTCACAAGCAAAGCAGCAAGGACAGCAGCATGCCTGAATTTGCCGACATCATCGAACCTGCAGCTGTTACCTGGTGGCCGCCGGCATGGGGATGGTGGCTTGTCGCGCTCATTGCCATTGTAATGGTCGCCGCCGTTATCGCCCTTGTGACCCTGTGGTTCCGCCAGCGCCGCATCGTCTCCATGACCAGACCTCTGCTGACTGAGGCACTGGAGCGTTACCGAAAGGAAGAAAATAGCGAAGTCTTCTGTCGCGATCTTAATCAGACGCTTAAGCGTTACATCGCCTATCAACATCCGCAATCAGACCTGCTAGCCAGGACCGGTTATGAATGGACGGATGCCCTCACCCAAATCGCTGATATTTTCAGCGACGATACAATTCAGGCTCTGGCACAGGGGCCCTACCGCCCGACTGAGCGCCTCAGGCCAGAACAGCATGCTCTGGAAGTACGCGAATGGTGCGCCAGATGCTCAATCTCTGCCCTGAAAAAATGGTCGGCAACGACAACCATTAAAGGAAACGGCCATGCTTGATTTTCTCTGGTTGTGGGCGTTTGCATTATTACCCTTGCCGTTACTGGCACGCTTTATTATTCCGGCGGCGCCTCAGGAAACCGCTGCGTTGAAAGTAGCAAATATCAGCGACTGGCATGACGAGGGGCAGGCAGACATCAGCACCAGCAACACGTCTGCCGGGTTGCGCTGGCTGCTTCCGGCACTGATATGGATCGCATTAGTCACCGCCATCGCCCGTCCTGTCTGGGTGGGTGAACCGATACGTTTGCCAGCAGAAGGACGTGACCTGATGCTGGCCGTAGATATTTCAGGCAGTATGGACACGGCCGATATGGAGATTAACGGTAAATCAGTTAATCGGCTTGCCATCGTAAAGCAGGTTTTGAATGACTTTATCAGCCAGCGCGATGGGGACCGACTGGGCCTGATTCTGTTTGGCTCAAACGCCTACCTGCAGACTCCCTTAACCTTCGACCGGGAAACAGTCCGCAGCTTTATGGAAGAGTCGGCACTGGGCCTTGCTGGCAAAATGACTGCCATTGGCGATGCTATAGCCCTCTCGGTAAAGCGCATGCGAGAGAATCCGTCGGACAGTCAGGTACTGGTACTGCTTACTGATGGCGCGAATACCGCCGGCAACATTGAGCCTGTGCGAGCGGCCGAACTGGCCGCAGAAATGGGCGTACGCATTTACACCATTGGCCTTGGCGCTGAAACCATGGAAGTGCCCTCCTTCTTTGGTAGCCGTACTGTTAACCCATCCCGGGACCTTGACGAAGCCAGTCTGGAAAAAATTGCAGAACTGACACAGGGGCGTTTCTTCCGTGCCCGCAATACCGAAGAGCTAAGCACAATCTACCGTCTCATTGATGAACTGGAGCCTACGGAGCGGGAAGAAAAAACCTACCGTCCGGAGAGTAGCCTGTTTCACTGGCCACTATTATTAGCCCTGCTTCTTACCTGGCTTCAGAGCCTTTTAGTAAGGAAGACGCTGTAATGACTGACTTCATGACGAGCTTTATGACTCAGTTCCATTTTATGCGCCCGGAGTGGCTGCTACTGATCATCCCGACGCTGATCTTTGCCGGTTTAACACTGCGCCATACGCTGAACCGTGGCTCATGGGACCAGCATATTGACCCAGCACTACAGGACTACATGCTGGATCAGACCAGCGAAAACTCGCGCAAGGGCATTACCAGTCTGCTGGGGTTACTGTGGATCGTTGCCGTCATCGCCCTGGCTGGCCCAACCTGGGAACGCAAGCCAGTGCCCCTTGTCAGTAACCCACATGCTCTGGTGCTGCTGATGGACATGTCGCTGTCGATGAAAGCGCAGGACGTAGCTCCTGATCGCGCAGTGCGTGCGGTGCGCAAAGCTACCGATATCATGCGCGCCCGCGAAGACGGAGTCACCGCAGTAATTGCCTACGCCGGTGATGCTCATACTGTGGTGCCTTTTACAGACGACAGTAAAACCATCGAACACCTGCTGCAGTCGCTCAGCCCGGAAATCATGCCAAAACTGGGGAGCCGCCCAGATAAAGCTATCGAACAGGCATCTAAACTGATGACTGACGCCGGTGTAACTAAAGCCGATTTTCTGATGATTACCGACGGTATTCAGAACCGTGATATTGACCGCATCCAGGCCGTACTTCCCAATCAGGTTAAACTTTCAGCCATCGTGGTCGGCACCGCGGAAGGCGCGCCAATTCCCGTCGGCGACCAGGGATTCCTGAAAGACGACAGCGGTACGATTGTTCTGCCACGACTTGATACCCAGCCGTTCAACAACCTGTATGACACGGTGGGAAGCCCCTGGCGCATGATCAGTTACGACGACAGCGACTGGCGCAGTATGATCAGCGTAATAAATCCGGAAGATATTGGTGAAGAACAGGAGCAGACACTCGAAGTATGGGAGGATGCCGGTTACTGGCTGATCTTCCTGCTGCTTCCGGTTGCGCTCTACAATTTCAGACGTGGCGCAGTATTTATGCTGGCCTTAGGCCTTTATCTCGCTACTCCGCAGCCTGCCTGGGCGGATATGTGGGAAACAGATAATCAGAAAGCCTACAAACTGATGGAGACGGACCCAGCGCAGGCCGCCCAACTGTTTAGTGATCCTATGTGGCAAGGCACGGCACATTTCCGTGCGGGCAACTACGAGGCCGCCGAACAGGCTTTCGCTCAATCTGACAGCGCCGTTGCTGATTACAATCGCGGTAACGCCATGGCGGCTCAAAACAATCTCGACGGTGCTATTGCTGCCTACGAAAGCGCATTGGAGAAGCAGCCGGATTTTCCAGAAGCTCAGAAAAACCTCGACCTGGCAAACAAACTGAAAGAGCAGCAGGAACAGCAGCAGAATCAGGACGGTGAGTCTGGCGACGATTCACAACAGTCTGACCAGAATTCAGATCAAAGTTCTGATCAGGATTCGGATTCAAATTCTGATAGTGATTCGGACAACAGCTCAGAAAGTAATTCGGACAGCAACTCGAACAGTAATTCGAACAGCAGCTCAGACTCGTCTCAGAAGCAGAATTCAGAAGACAGCAGCTCGCAGCAGGCTGATGACGATTACGCAGAGCAGCAGGCCCAGAAGCAAGCGCAGCAGCAGAGCCAGGAACAGAACAAGGAACAGGGCCAGCAACAGAACGAACAGGCTTCTGCAGGAAAAGAATCCGACGAACAGAAAGACGACGCAGGCGAAGAAAAACAATCGTCAGCATCGAAAGATGACGAAAAAAACGGGGATGAAGAATCTGAATCTCAGCAGATGCAGTCGCAGAAGCAAGAATCTTCACAGCGACAAGAACAACAGCAATCTCAGATACAGAACCAGCCTGACGCCATGGATAGCGAAAATATGTCAATGAGCCGCGAGCAACAGGCGGCCATCGAATCCCTGTTAAATGAAGTTCCGGACAACCCGGGCATGCTGATGAAACGGAAATTCCTGTATCAATATCGTCAGAGCGCCGATCAGAACGAAGAGGAAGTCTTATGGTAATTCGACTGATTACCACAATCGCCCTGCTATTATTCGCGCAACTCAGTCTTGCAGACTTAATTGCCAGCGTTGATCGCAAAGAAATCGGCCGCTCAGATGCGGTATCGTTGCAGGTTCGCTACAGCGATATGGCAGGCTTTTCCAGCCCGGACTGGAGCATACTTGAGCGTGACTGGGACATTATTAATCAGGATCAACGCCAGCAGATCAGCTTTAATAACGGGCAGAATTCATCGTACACGGAATGGTCACTGACGCTGGTTCCACGCAGAGACGGGACGGTCTTAATCCCTGCCCTCGAATTTAAAGGCTCCAAAAGCGATCCGATCCGTATCACTGTGAGCAAACAGGCCTCTAAAGCTGCAACCAATACGGACAACTTCTACTTTGAAGTTGAAGTCAGCAGCGGCACGCACTACGTCCAGGAACAGATTCTCTACATCGAGCGCCTCTACTACAAAGTGAATCACGATGACGCCAACCTGTCGGAATTTACCGTCAGCGGTGCACGTATGCAGCAACTTGTAGAACCGAAAAAATACATCACGGTCGTCGATGGTACCCGTATCGGTGTCTATGAACGGCGCTATGCCCTCTTCCCGGAAGAAGCTGGCACTCTGGTCATTCCAGGGCAGCGTTTCAGTGCTCGCGTCACCGGGCGCTATGACCGCTTCCGTGGCAATGTTGAGACGGTAGTCAGTAAGCCTATCGAACTCGATATTAAGGCCATTCCTGCAAGTTATCCGCAGGCACCCTGGATTCCTGCCAGTCGCTTTACCATTGAAGAAAGCTTCAGTCAGCCACCGGTGCAATGGCAAGCCGGCGAGCCAGTAACCCGTACCTTTACGATCAAAGCGACTGGATTAAGCGCAGGCCAGGTACCACCTGTACCCATGCCAGAACTTGATGGCCTGCGTTATTACCCGGATCAGACTCAGGACTCCAGCCAGGTTACAGAACAAGGCATAGTCACCACAGTGACACAGAGTGTCGCGCTGGTGCCGACTCAGGAAGGTACTCTGGTACTGCCTGAGGTACGCATTCCATGGTGGAACACCCTTGAAAACAAGGTCGAATACCTGACCCTGAAAAAACATGAAATCACCATCACGGCGGGAAGCCTTCCGGTGAATCAACCTGCAGCACCCGTTGCGGATACGAATGTCACGGCACCTGTCACCACGACTGCAGACTCGGGAGCCTGGCCTTATATAGCGGGCCTCCTCAGCCTGACGAACCTGCTGACACTTGGGTTGGCTATATGGCTGCTTATCGAACGTAAGAATCGCCCGGTAGTGAGAGTCGTATCGAATGAATCTGAGGCAGGCGAAGATAAAACAGCAAAGGCTCACGACCTCTGGCGCGACCTGAAAAAATCTGCCCGCGATAACAATCCAGTCGCTATTCGTGAAGGGATTATCGCCTGGGCTGCAGCCGAATCTGGCCAACCTATGACCTCCCTGGCACAGGCCGAGGTCTGGCTGAATGACTACCGCCTCAGTGCAGCATTGGCGGAGCTGGACGCGACTCTTTACAGTAAAGAAGAAAACAGCGCGTTCAACGGTCAGGGAATTATCCGCTTAATTGAAAATGCGCAGAAACAGCAGGCGAAAAATAAAAAATCAGGAAAAGAACTTCCAGACCTGTTTCTGAGTTGATTGATATAGCTACCTAATAGAAACCACCTAATAGAAACTACCAAATAAAAAGCCCCCGATAACTCAGTTACCGGGGGCTTTTTATTTGGTAAATGCTTATATCAACGAAGGCTGTCTAACAGCGCTTTAAATGCCGCTTCATCGTAAACTTCAACGCCCAGAGACTGAGCCTTAGTCAGCTTAGAACCGGCCTTCTCACCAGCCACCAGAAAGTCTGTTTTCGCTGATACGCTGCCGGTCACTTTCGCGCCCAAGGCTTCTAATGCTTCTTTCGCATCGTCACGGGTCATGTCTGAAAGTGTGCCAGTGATTACGGCGACTTTACCCGCCAGCGGTGCATCTTCAGCGGCTGTGACGGGTTCTTTTTCTTCCCAGGTCACACCGGATTTCTGCAGCTGTTCAATAACAGTACGGTTATGCTCTTCGGCAAAGAAATTCACGATATGGCTGGCTACGATATCACCGATATCCGGTACGGCCACCAGCTCTTCATGCGTGGCTGCCATGATGCGCTCTAAGAACCCAAAGTAACTGGCGAGGTTATTCGCCGTCACCACACCTACTTCGCGGATTCCCAGAGAATAAATAAAACGGCTCAGTGTTGTTTGTTTCGCTTTCTCCAGCGCATTCAGAACGTTCTGCGCGCTCTTCTCCGCCATGCGTTCCAAACCAGCGATATCCTGTAGTGATAGATGGAAAACATCATCCAGCGTGTCGATAAGACCCGCTTCAACCATCTGATCAATAAGCTTATCCCCTAAGCCTTCAATATCGAGAGCCTTGCGGGAAGCAAAGTGTTTTATCGCTTCTTTACGCTGCGCTGAACACACAAGACCACCTGCACAACGGGCGACGGCTTCACCTTCGACGCGTTCGATATGAGAGTCACATACCGGGCAGGATTCAGGCAGCACAATATCAGAGGCACTTTCCGGGCGCTTATCTAACACCACAGAAACAACCTGAGGAATAACATCACCAGCGCGGCGAATAATCACTGTATCGCCAATTTTTACGCCAAGACGCGCGATCTCATCCATGTTGTGCAGTGTCGCATTACTTACGGTCACACCAGCTACATGAACAGGTTTAAGCCGCGCTACCGGCGTTAATGCACCAGTGCGCCCCACCTGAAAATCAACGCCCTGCAGTTCGGTCATTTCTTCAACTGCCGGGAATTTATAAGCAATTGCCCAGCGTGGTGCACGGGCAACAAACCCAAGTGTTTCCTGTAACGCCAGCAAGTCGACTTTAAATACCGTGCCGTCAATTTCGTAAGCCAGTGAATGCCGTTTTTCACCGAGTTGAGCAAAGAATGCCTGTGCTGCTTCAAGGCCGGTTACCACACGCATTTCTTCATTAATGCGAATACCCCACTCTTTTACCTGAGCGAGTGTCTCGCTATGAGTGGCAGGCAGTGCAAAATCCTCGCTGACCACGCCCAGACTGTAAGCACAGAACTCTAACGGCCGGGTTGCAGTGATACGGGAATCAAGCTGGCGTAGAGAACCTGCGGCGGCATTACGCGGGTTAGCAAATAGCTTGGTCCCGTCCTCTCGCGCGCGGTCGTTATAAGCATCAAAGCCCGCTTTGGGCATGTAGACTTCGCCACGAATCTCGATGCGAGCCGGAATATTCTCACCGCGTAAACGCAGCGGAATATTTTTGATCGTGCGCACATTCTGGGTGACGTCTTCGCCGGTTTCACCATCACCACGAGTCGCTGCACGCTCAAGTACACCGTCTACATAAAGAAGGCTGATCGCCAGTCCATCAAGCTTAGGTTCACAAGCAAAACTGATTTCGTCGCTGGTTTTTAAGCGGTCCTGAACACGCTGATAGAACGCCGCAAATTCTTCGGCATTCATGGCGTTGTCGAGAGACAACATCGGGCGTTCATGTCGGACTTCCTGAAAACCACTTAATGGCGCACCACCTACCCGCTGAGTCGGCGAATCGGGCGTTACCAATTCAGGGTTGGCTTCTTCCAGCGCCTGCAGTTCGCGCATTAAGCGGTCGTATTCAGCATCCGGAATACTCGGCTCATCAAGAACGTAATAGCGGTGGTTATGAAGGTTTATTTCTTCGCGCAGTGAAGAAATCTGATCGGCGGCAGAGGAATGGTCAGCACCGGAAGACTCCGGTGCATCGCCGCCAAAGAGGTCCTGTTGGCTCATAGACGTTGTTTTTTCGCAGCCAGTCGTTGCTGGCGTTCGTACTCAAGAATTTGCTGACGTTCGTGTTCCATCGTTTGTGGTGTCATCGCGCTGTGCGATTCATCCAGCACCTCAGCCTTGAGGTTACGTGATACGGCCATGGCCATTTCAGACATGGCCTCGTAAGCTTCCAGTGGGCGTTTAGCACCTGGCAGGCTCATAAAAAAGCTCAGGCCTCTGAAGGTACGATCCGCCATGGTGGCCGGATCAAAGGTGCCCGGATTCTGGATCTGGGCAACCGAGAACTGAATACGTCCACGGCCATCGGCCTCTTCAAAACGGTGGAAGATATCCTTCTCTCCGTAACGCAGATCGCAGCTATTAAATAACCACAGCAGATCTTTACCGCGAAAGCCTTCCGGGTTGCGTGCCAGAGCATGAATCACCAGTACCAGAGAAGCATCCGGGCGGTTGGCCAATACTTCAGCATCCGGAGCCGCGTAGTTAACCAGCTGAGCCTCTGGCTTCTCGTCTGGCAGCGGTTCAGCTTCGTCTTCGAGATGCGGATCAGTGACTGCAGCAGGATCTTCAACGACAGGAAGTTCATCAGTCGACCCATTGCTGGCGGCAACTTCCTTCGCTCGTCCTTCGTTTTCTCCATTTTCTGCCTGCGCAGTGTGCTGGCCAGCGTCTTTAATGCCAGCCAGGGAGGTGTTTTCAGCTTTCGTCTCAGCACCGGCAAGCACTCTCGGTGCTGACAGAATACCCTCTGCAAAACTTTCCTCGTCCCCAAGCTCTTCTACATCCAGCAGAACAGGCACGCGTTCGTTCAGATCGACCGGTTTTACCTTCGGTATCAGTGGCAACGCCTGAATTTCCGGTTCTGCGGAAGGCTGCGTTGCAATCAGAAGCTCATCATCGCCGTAGTCATCGTGCTGCAATGGCTCGCTATCAGCGACAATATCTTCTGAGTTAACCGCGGAAGATTGCGGCGCATCACTGGCCAGCTCTGCTTCAACATTCACAGGTTTCTGGGTCAGGACCTCAGGAGCAAAATCCGTTTCTTCATCCAGATCCAGAGTTGGCTCCCGACGCTCAACAATCGGCTCGACCTTACTCTCCCCCTTACTGACAACGCGCACGCTGCCGGGAAGTTCTGGGTTGTAATCATCCTCTGAGTCATCCGTGCCTGGTTGAATATCCAGACGCAGCGCTTCCGCCCGTGCCTGTTTCATCCGACGGAAACCATCAAACAGGATAGCGGCAATTACTAACAGCCCTGCCAAAATCAGGATTGTGCGCCAGCTCCACTCCATATCTGCCTCTGATGTTCCTGTGTCTCTGTAAAAATTGTCGGTATTACACCATGAGCAGGCGCTCAGGCAAACTGCCACTTAGTGTTCTGCTGCGTTTTTTTCTGCGCATGGGAAATGTGAACCCTGGCGACGGTTTCAGTTCCTGAATTCAAGGTAAAAAAACGTCGAAAATCAGACGCTTTCTACCATTTCCGCCGCTTCTTCGACATCCACCGACACCAGTCGGGATACCCCCGGTTCATGCATAGTGACCCCCATGAGCTGCTCAGCCATTTCCATCGCGATCTTATTGTGAGTGATGTAGATAAACTGCACCTTCTCTGACATCGCCTTAACCAGACGCGCATAGCGGCCAACGTTAGCGTCATCAAGAGGCGCATCGACTTCGTCAAGCATACAGAAAGGTGCTGGATTTAACTGGAAGATGGAGAAGACCAGAGCGATTGCCGTGAGTGCCTTTTCACCACCCGAAAGCAGGTGAATCGTACTGTTCTTTTTACCCGGCGGTCGCGCCATGATAGCCACGCCTGTATTGAGCAGATCATCGCCGGTCAGCTCCAGTGAGGCATGACCACCACCAAAGACTTTAGGGAACAGATCAGCAAGGCCAGCGTTCATTTTGTCGAAGGTTTCTTTAAAGCGATTACGGGTCTCAGCGTCGATCTTACGGATCGCGCCCTCAAGGGTCGCCAGTGCTTTTTCGAGATCTTCGTTCTGGGCATCCAGATAAACTTTGCGCTCTGACTGCAGCTTATATTCTTCAATCGCGGCCAGGTTAATGGGCCCCAGTCGCTGAATGCGATCGGCGATTTTGCCAAGATCCTGCACCCAGATCTCTTCTTTTGCATCTTCTGGCAGGCTATCCAGTACCTCGGCCATGCTCAGACGTTCTTCTTTGAGCTGATCAACCAGCCCCTGACGGCGGATATCCAGTGCCTGACACTCCATACGTACCTGCTCGAGCTTGTTGCGCTCCGCCAGAGCCTGCTGCTCGGCCTCAGAACGCTCCTGCTCCAGACGACGCAGTCGGGTATCGGCTTCTTCAAGTGCGTGGCGGGCATCGGTCATCAGGCGCTCCGCTTCGGCTTTTTCGGCCTGCAGAAGCTCCATTTCTGCCTTTAACTCTTCGAGATCCGCCGTGTGGTCGCGGTTCTGATTAGCATTAATCTGTTCACGACGTTCTTTCAGGCGCGCCATGGTATCGGCCAACCGGCCAATAGCTTGTTGCAGGCTGTCTTCTTTACTGCCCAGAGTCTGCACACGCAACTGCAACTGATGCAGCTTATCTTTGTGCTGGCCGGCGGCCATACGGGCCTGAGTCAGTTGTTGTTCTGTGTCCAGGCGCTGACTCTGCAGGCGTTCACGCTCATCGGTATCTTCATCAACGGCACTCATGGCGTCCTGCCACTCTAAACGTAATTCAGCGAGTGCTTCACTTTCGAGAGTACGGGTTTCTTCCGTTTCCGCCAGAGACTGATCAATTTTTTCGGTCCGCAGACGCAGCTGCTCGGCCTTGGCCTGCTGACCAGAGAGCTTAGACTTCAGCTCTACCAGTTTCTGAGAGATCTGCTGCCATTCCTGTTGAGCACTGTCGCGTTGCTGTTCCAGCGAGCGTTGACGTAACAGCACCGTTTCCAGGTCGGCTTCCCACTCTTCTACCGAAATATCCAACTCATCCGCTTCGGCATCGAGCATTTCTAATTCCTGCTGACGCGCCAGAACACCACCTTCGTTGTCCTGGTCCCGGGCGACCCGCAACCAGTCCGGGCCCAACCAGATTCCGTCGGGGGTAATCACCGATTCATGAGTGCTTAGCTGACTACGCAGAGCCAATGCAGCAGGCAGATCGGCGGCGGTTTTGACATTAGCAAGAAGCGAGCTCAGGTTCTGCGATGAGGAAACCTTCTCAGCCAGCGAACCCGCAGGTGCCGCAACGGCAGCGGCACTTTGCCAAAGAGTCAGAGTGCCGTCGGCAAAGCTGTTGAGCCAGTTTTGAGTGGCGTTGATATCGTCCACCAGCACCGCCTGAAGATAATCACCAAGCACGGTTTCAACGGCGACTTCCCAGCCATCAGACACACTGATCTGCTGAGCTAAACGTGGCTTACGGGCTAACTGATGACTCTCAAGCCAATGGGTCACGCCTTCACTACCCTGTCCTAACGCCGCTTTCTGCAGCGCTTCGAGAGTCGCTTTGCGCCCTAACATCTGCTGGAGGCGGCGGCGTCCATCTTCCAGTTCAGCTCGACGTGTTTCGGTTTCTGTCCGGGTCGTTTCCAGCTGACTGCGAATTTCTTCAACACGGGCTTGTTGGGTTTCTGCGTTAAGCTCAGCTTCTGAAACTTCTTCCTGAAGCAGTGCGAAATCATCAAATTCCGGATCAGTAGTCAGCTGAGAGCGATCCTGCTTCAGGCGCTCTATCTGTTGCTCGAGACGCAGCAGTTGTTGCTCTGTCGCCTGAATGCGGCTCTGTGCTACGTCTGCTCTGCGGGTAGGCTCACTGGCTCGCTGGGTGAAGGTGTCCCAGGCCTGCTGCCATTCGCGGCGGGCCTCTTCAGCGGCGAGCAGTGCTTCAGCGCTTTCTTCTTCGCTCGCCTGCAGCAGTTCGAGTTCCGGCTCAAACATAAGCTTCTCTTCTGCCACGGCCTCAAGGGCCAGTTGATCCTGCTCAAGCTGGCGTTGCGTATCAAGAATGTTCTTTTCTACTTCGGCTAAATCACTATTCAACTGCAGAGCCAGCTGCGCCTGGTGTTCGATCTTCTGATCCTGACGGGCGATGCGGTTGCCGACCTCGTAGTATTTACCCTGCGAATCATTGAAAGCATCGGTACGCGCCTGATGATCGAGGCGGAGCTCTTCAATACCTGCATCTGCGGCGCGCTGTTTGGCCATAAAGGACTCAAACGTGACTTCATGTTCGCGAATAGTACGTTCACGCTTTTCGTATTCGTCGTTCAGGGCATTCCAACGAATCGCCAGTAACTCTGCCTTTTTCTGGCGCTCGCTGGCTTTCAGTTCAGTGTAACGTTCGGCCGCCTGTGCCTGTCGTTGCAGGTGTGCAAGCTGACGCTCAAGTTCGTCGCGGATGTCGCTGAGACGCTCGAGGTTCTCCTGCGTGCGGCGCATGCGGTTTTCGGTTTCACGGCGGCGGTCTTTGTACTTCGAGATACCTGCCGCTTCTTCGACATAGACACGCAGCTCTTCAGGTTTGGCTTCGATAAGGCGTGAAATCATGCCCTGCTCGATAATGGCGTAGGAGCGCGGGCCAAGGCCGGTGCCTAAAAAGATGTCGGTGATGTCTTTACGACGGCACTTGGTGCCATTGAGGTAATAGCTGGACTGGCCATCACGGGTGACCTGACGTCGTACGCTGATTTCGTTGTACTGAGCGTATTCGCCCCGCAGCGTCCCATCGGTGTTATCAAATACCAGATCGACGCTGGCCTTACTCACGGGCTTGCGTTCAGCTGAGCCATTGAAGATGACGTCAGTCATAGCGTCGCCGCGCAGATACTTGGCAGAGCTTTCCCCCATTACCCAGCGCACAGCATCAATCGTGTTCGATTTGCCACAGCCATTGGGGCCGACAATACCGGTGAGATTGGTGTTAAAGGGAACCGTGGTCGGGTCAACGAACGACTTGAAACCTGACAGGCGTATGGCTTTCAGACGCATAGAAAAGGCTGTATTCCTTGTGCCAGGGCCATTTTAAGGCCAGTGAGACAGAACCTGTTGAGATAGTATCACAGTTGTTCTGCTGGCGAGCCTGTCAGCAAAATGGACGAATCAGTCCACTGGTACGACTGGATTCTCAGCCATCGCATCCAGTACCAGCTGGCGCTGATACAGACTGAATTCGCGGAACAGAGGCTGCAGTTCAGCGGTTTTTCGGGCAAGGATCAGTTCTACGACCTTAGCGAAGAAAACGATACTGCGTTCAAGGCCTTTCTCAGAGAATCGGATGGCCAATGCATAGGTGCGCTGAATCGCTGGCTGAAGATCACTCAACAACGTAGACAGATACGGATTCTCAATAAGATCACACGCCGCTCGCATCAGGTCGAAGCCAGCCAGCATAAAGCGGTATTTGTCTTTCGCCAGGTCTTTTGCCTGTAGCCCCATGGCTTGATTTAACAGGGGCATTTTGTTCTCGTCAGTCCATTGCACAGCCACCTGAGTTGCAAGCAATGTGAGCAGCGCTTCATAGACATCGTAGAGACTGTTTACCCGCTCTGGAGTAAGCTCTGACACCATTGCACCACGACGCGGCTGAATGGTTACCAGGTGCCGGGACTCCAGCAGCAGTAAGGCTTCGCGGACAGATCCGCGGCTTACCTGAAGCTCTTCTACCACTCGGGCTTCCTGTATCCGTTCGTTCGATACCAGCTCGCCTTTAATAATACGTTCTGCCAGGTGGGCAGCTATTTTTTCGGCGAGGCTTTCGTGCGCTACAAAGGTCATGTCATTAAGGTGTTTCGTAAAAATACGGGCGCATAGTACCACATCGAGCCAATCTGCCACCTGACGTATGTAAAAAGTGACTGACTTTCACCTGTTGATCCAGATCAATTCTGTTAGATTGTCGGACAATACAACAAAAATTAAAAAAACTGATAACAATCAATCAGCAAGGATATCGTATGACTACCCAGGCGACTGCACAAACGGTCCGCGCCGATGACTGGCGTATCCGCTTCAAAAAATTCGGCTATCTTCTTGTTCTGATCCCAGCACTGCTGGTGCCTATTGTGGGTGAGATCTGGCGAGCTACTGGCCACAATGACCTTTGGTTCTTCTTTCCTATTCTGTTCGTATTCGGTGTTATTCCGGTGCTGGACCACGTTGTTGGTCAGGACCCATTTAACCCGGACGAAGAAGCAGACGTATCTTCTATGTCTGAAGAGAAGTGGTACCGCTTCCTGACCATTATGACTCTGCCTTTCCAGATCGCTGCCATCGCATATGCAGGCTTCATCTTTGTTGACCCAAATCTGGGTTGGTTTGGTCAGCTGGGCCTGGCTATGTCTATCGGTACTCTGGGTGGCGTTGTTGCCATTAACGTTGGTCACGAACTGATCCACAAAGACACGCGTCTTGAGCAATGGGTCGGTGGTCTGCTGCTGTCTACTGTTTGCTACGCAGGCTTTAAAGTTGAACACGTTCGTGGTCACCACGTGCATGTTTCTACTCCTGAAGATGCGTCATCTTCACGTTACGGCCAGACCCTGTATCAGTTCCTGCCGCATGCATACGTTCACAACTTCCTGAATGCATGGAAGCTGGAATCCAAGCGCCTGGAACGTAAGGGCCACTCTTCTTTCAGCTGGAGAAACGAGCTGGTCTGGTGGTATGGCATCTCTGCACTCTTCGCAGTGATCTGTGGTGCTATCTGGGGTGTTCAGGGCGTGATCTACTTCTTCGCTCAGAGCTTCTTCGCGTTCACTCTGCTTGAGATCGTTAACTACATCGAGCACTACGGCCTGCACCGTCGTAAGCTGGAAAACGGCCGCTACGAGCGCACCACTATCCACCACTCGTGGAACAGCAACTACCTGCTGACCAACCTGTTCCTGGTTCAGCTGCAGCGCCACTCTGATCACCACGCCTTCCCTAAGCGTCGTTATCAGGTACTGCGTCACCACGACGAAAGCCCGCAGCTGCCAAGCGGTTACGCCACCATGGTTGTACTCGCACTGATTCCTTCACTGTGGTTCAAAGTAATGAACCCACGTGTCGAAGCCTACTACAAAGGCGAAGAGCATCAGCTGACTGCTGATCAGAAAGGTTAAAACCCCCTTGGGAGCCTCCGGGCTCCCCTTTTTTATGTAGCCCTCGGGCTCCCCTTTTTTTGCCCTACAGTTTCTTATACTTAATCCCCCTCCACGATATTCCGCCGGTTACGATCTCGTAATACCTGCTTAGCGGATCCGCGCTCCGGTTACATTTGTGGCCAGAATTGACCGATGTGTTTTTTCCGGCCTGTGTACAATGCGCTGGCTAGTTAGCAAAAAAACTACTTACAAAAATAAAAATAACAGGCCTGCAGTATGTTCTCACTCCGCCCGATTCTTGGTGGTGCCGCCGCCGTTGCGTCACTCACTCTGTCGTTGCACAGCTTTGCCGCTGAGCCCGATTACACCCTTGAAGAACAATGGCTCTGCCATCCGGATAAAAGCGAAGACAACGTTTGTCTGCGGGACCAGACCCACGTAAGTGTCGCCGCTAATGGCAGCCGTACTTTCGAATCACACATGCCGGCAGTGACACCCGAGGTCGATTGTTTCTACGTCTACCCAACGGCATCGATGGATCTGACCGCATCAAGCAACCTGATTCCTGATGCTCAGGAAAAAGACACCACAGCAATTCAGTTCGGCCGTTACTCCGAGGTCTGCCGTCAGTTTGCTCCGGTATATCGTCAGCGTACCCTCACCTATCTGGGAATAGGTGCTCTGGGCGATGGCCTTGTCAGCGAAGAAACCATGGCCGAAGCCAACGCGACAGCCTACAGCGATGTAAAGCAAGCGTTCGACCACTACCTTGAAAATGACAATAACGGCCGCGGGTTTATTCTTGTTGGGCATTCACAAGGCGCACGCCTGCTGGCCCGCCTCGTTGCTGAAGAAATTGAAAACGATGCAGGCCTGTCATCTCAACTGGTTGCAGCGCACCTGATTGGCACCGGTATCAGCGTCCCTGTAGGCTCTAATGTGGGTGGTACGTTCAGCCATACACCTCTGTGCCAGAACCCAGGACAAAGCGGCTGTATCGTTGCGTACTCGACATTCCGTGAAGGTGACCCTGAGCTGGCAACACCGCGCTTTGGTACGACTGATGAAGCAGGCTATGAAATTGCCTGTACTCACCCGGCGACTCTGATGGGTGGCCAGTCTGAACTTGATGTTCGTCTGCCGTTTGAGCAGCCATATGCGTTTGGTACCCTGCTGAAGATTCAAGGCAGTGGCGGCCCTTATGAAAACTGGTGGACTAACCAGAAGGTAAAGCAGCGAGCTGATTACTTCTCTGTGCCGGGCCAGTTCTACGGAGAATGCGTGCGCGATGGTAATGGCACTCACTACCTGGAAGTACGGATTGACTCTGATCCTGAAGATCCACGCGCAGATGACTACCGTGGCGAGTTGATTGTGGTGAAAGGCTGGGGCCTGCACCTGATTGATATGAGCCTTGCTCAGGGCGACCTTATTCGCCTGGCCCACGACCAGACGAACAGCTGGCTTAGCCGCTGAGCATTTTTTCCCGCGTTGTCAGGGGCTCTACTTCTGAACGACGCGGGGAATCACACTGTCTGACACCTGCCAGTCGACGTACTCTGCATTCTGCCACTCGACTGGCTGTGTACCTGAATTCACCTTATCCATAATTTCCGTAATCAGGCGATCCGTCTGACCACCTCTGGTGCCCTTCGGCAACACGGCGTGAACATCATAGACCTTATATAACTCACGTTTGATACCGGTCAAACCCAATTCGATCAGGGCCAGATCACCACCGCTATCAGCAAAAATATACGCATCTATACGCCCATTCTTCAGCTTCAGTAATGAACCTTCTATTGAATACTCTTCATGCACCTTGAACGGGAACAGGTCGCTGTGACCGCCAAACGTAGCGATCGTATAGTTTTCCGCCTGGCTAAGATCAACGGGCTCATCCACACGACTATAAAGTACAAAGTTCACTGTAGTAATGCGGCTGGTCGAGTAGTCGAATGGCAGCTCTGCATTGGCGATATCCGGGTCCCTTAAGAGCGGAAAGTGAAGATCCACCAGACCATTCTGAGCGTGCATTATCGAACGCTTAAATGGCAGGCGTTGCATCTCTATAGTGACATCAGCCAACTCAGACCAATGACGGACAAACTCAACCAGTGGGTGCTCGATACCGTTCTCAGGGTCATCGTCCATGATTGGCATTGAAACAGTCAGGTTCGACACAGTCGGATTAGAAACAGAAAGACTGGCGCTCTCGTCACCCGGACCTTGTGTTTCTTCAGCGTGGATATCCGTTCCAAACGCCATAACGCCAGCAATCAGCGCACTCAGCATTGGATACTTCATTCGGAGCTCGTTCAGACTCAAGATCTGTTGATTAACTTAACAGTAACTGTAGACCGCAAGAGTCAGAGTGCACAATAGCGTGGCGTAATAGGAGACAGACTTTGCACCAATTTGTGACCCCGGAGGCAAAATCGGTACCTTGACTGAGAGAAACTTCACGACTTTCTTGCCTTGATAAATACAGGGCTCTCAGCTCTTCTCAGGGATAAGCACCGACAGAATGAGACTTTTCTGATCAGTAATGTCCTTACTTACCGGATATTCAACGGCGGCCCCCAGTGAGGGAAACAGCAGCCGGAAATACGTCAGGCTCATAAGGCAGTAAAAGAAGCTGTCGTTTGAATGCGCTGCTAATGCTGGCGACTCTTTCTGAGCGCGATAAAACAACTGACCAATAGCACCGTGTAATTGACCGAAGCGTTCACCACAATAGTCCGCACGCTCCCCCTCATCCCGCATAGACAGCACGAACAACCGCGCAAAACCGGGATTTGCGAGAGAAATATCAATGAACTCAGCAACTACTGTGCGGAAACTCGATAGCGCAGTTCCTCTACCTTCCTTGCTGGACGACTCAACACCCTCGATAACAGGGATCATACGCGAGCCAAAATAATCAAATACCTGATCAATGGCTTGCTTCCAGAGATCCATCTTACTGCCAAAGTGATGGCGTACGACACCATGGCTGACGCCTGCTGAGGCCGCGATATCACGTACTCCTGCCCCCTTAAAACCATCTACTGAAAAAGCCTTCAAGGCAGCATTAAGAATCGCTTCTCGGGTTACTTCTGCATCTTCGGCACTGCGCTTACCGGGTGCTCTTGTCTCTTTCACGGGGTGTCCTGATCACGTCCTGGTGGCCGTAATAATACCCTCCGACGCAATTCACCGCACGCAAGAAGCGCAACCCCAAAGTCTTTTATGCAGCAATACAGGCCAAACATTCGATGAAACGATTGAAATGTGGCTTGCACTACGCATATGATACATCTGTATTATAAATAAAAGAGATCAGAATAATGAAAAAATACACCCTCGCCGGACTCATGCTGCTTGCAGCAAGCCAATCACAAAGCGCAATACCAGAAGGCTATGATGCGGTTGTTGAATTCGACCAGACCATCGAAGGCGTTGTGCCAGAAATGCTCGACTGGTGGTGGAACAACATCCGCACAGAAGAGCGCTACCTTGACTGGAATCCGGAACATCATGTCGCCTACACAGCGGTGACTCCTCCTGCGGAACCGGCATCACTGAACAACAATCCGGGCACTGAACAGCAGGTATCCGACTACCTGAACGGATTTACCGTCGCAACCGTCGTAACCTACCGTGCTCCACTGGCCACAGGTTCTGATGTGCATCAACTGGTTGCTGAAATTGCCCTGGCAGGCTTTGAAGATATCTCCGTACCCGGCAACGCCTGGCTCGTATACGACTACACGCCTAACATCGACCTGACCGGTACAGACGTACATGCCACCCTGTACATGCCAGAAGTTGCCTCGCTGGCTTACCCTGGCATTGCAGACAGCATGACCGAACACCTGCAGACAGACCTCTCTAACTTGAGCGACTTCCTGCCCGAAATGTTCCAGACAGAATTTATTGAGCAGGAACTGGAATCTCGCGGCACTTACCGCGTAGAGAAAAATGGTTTCTGGCGAAAAACAGTCATCGTTGACCAGGAAATCAAAGGCCTGACACCAGAGATGATGAACTGGTGGTGGGACAATATCAGCACCACAGCACGCTACAAGCGCTGGCACCCGACGGCACACCTGAGCTTCGAATGGCTTGAAGCACCGGCCAGCCCGAACAACACCACCTACTCTGTTGGCGCTGTTCAGCGGGTTGAAGAATATCTGGGCCAGTACAAAAACGCTCTGCTCATTACCTGGCTGCCAAAAGAAGACGCCGCAGAACGTGTTGAATATGAACAGTGGCTGTACGCAAAAACCGATCTCGACGGCCTGAGCGGTATCATGCCGCAGGACATGATCCACGAGTATCAGATGAACGAATCCGGTGACGGCATCGTAATGCGCTCTACATTTAACGTGCCGTTTTTCCTTGATTGGGTAATGCCAGGCTTTACTTCTGAGCTGGGCAAACACGCCCTACAGGAAATGCAGTGCCTGCAGTACTTCCTCCCAGAGTTGTTTGCAGAGCAGGAATTGGACTGATAAACGGCGCTGCTCCCGCTAAACCAGCGGGAGCGGCAACTCAGGTTGGAAATCGTTATATTTTAGTATTAAACGATTTAAGACGGAGACGGTTCCGGTTATCCCGGCTATTACGAATAAGGTCATCCTGGTCACCCGCATAAATCGGCAACCCCAGCTTACTGGTACGGTCATACAAGAGCACATTGACCGACGCCGCCAGATTCATGCAGCCAACGGTCGGCACATAAACAACAGAATCAGCCGCATCGACAATCGCCTGGGGTACACTTCCGTCTTCCGGCCCAAAGATATAAAAAGCGTTCTCCGGATGCTCAAACTCAGGCAAGGGTGTAGCTCCTACTACCAGCTCAACACATACCAGGGTGGCGCCTTCGGGCACTACAGCCAGAATATCCTCAACATTCTGGACTGGCACGTTAGCTGCGGCTCGCTGTGTATCTGTGCAATAACGCATAGCCCTGTCATAGCGAGTCCCGGTGTAAAACAAACCATCTGCCTGAAAACAGCCAATTGCACGTAATACTGAACCGACGTTAGTGACGTCTTTAGGATTGACGATACCGATGTGAATCATGCAGCGTTTACCGGAAGAAACTGAACGTGAATGATATCACAGCACAGCTAAATCAATTGACCTACACCGAGAAAATCAAATCATCTGCTCGTCCGAAATTACGGCACTGTCTAGTGCGCTATAACAGAAAATTCTGGTATGAAGAAAACAGACTTTCTAGATAACGTTGCCAGTCGCTCTAATTTTCGCAATAAAAAAAGCAAGCTCGATGAGCTTGCTTTCTTTTCAACACCATAAAGTTGCGATCTGATCAGATAGCAACAATATTCTCAGCTTGTGGGCCCTTCTGACCTTGAGTCACGGTGAATTCTACCTGCTGACCTTCGGTGAGCGTTTTAAAACCTGAACTGACAATAGCACTGAAATGTGCGAAAACATCTGGACCAGATTTCTGTTCGATAAAACCGAAACCTTTAGATTCGTTAAACCATTTTACAATGCCAGTAGTTTTATTAGACATGATATATATCCTGAGTATAAAAAATAATTAGCGCGATCTTGTGAACGCGATCAAGCGGGAAACATAAATATAGATTTAAAAACAACAGGACGATGTACTAAAAGAAGGGCAACGAAATGGAGGCAATAAAAACAGACTTACTTTCAAGCTTTGGTCACAGTATAGACTAGCCTGCCATAAGTCAAGTGAATCCTACTAACAAAATTGTAAGCTCTGCTCGCCCGCTACCGAAGAAAATCAGAATGCTCTGAAGCTTCACTCACTTCAGGTACCAACTTTCAGCTGAAAATATTCTGCATCTAAGTACTGAACTTTCGTGACAAATAGACGTGAGAATGTATCAAACCGAGACATCCCACGTTTCCCTACTGTTCCGGAAAACTTAAACCCGTATCATATTTATATGTATTTTACTATTCAGGACAGAAAATAAAATATTTCGATTATTTTGGCCACATAGAACCGATAATAATAAAAACAAAGGAAAATTTATGAATTTAAGAAGTATTTCCTCTGCAATTTTTGGTCTAGTTCTTACCTCTCTATCCTGGGCATCGGACACTTCTGCCGAAAGCAGAAATATCAAGGTACAGTCAGATGCCAGACTCAAAGCTGCAATCATGAGTCAGAACATACCTCTGGAAAAACGAGTTAAAGCTCTGAAAGAGTTATATAGCGATCGCACAGTTAATGGCCGTATTCAACGCCACTTCTGCATATGGGACCCACTTGGTAAACTCGGCCCGATTGCGGCGACAGCACAGGATCAAACAATTCGATCGGTTCATTATGGTTTGGATGCAAGTATTGACGTGTTTACCAGCGAGCAAGAACTTCTCGATAACTTCAAAAACGAAAAGACATGCGATGCCATTCTTGTACGTGGCGCTATCGCAAGAAATTTCAATAAATTCGCCGGTACCATTGAAGCAATTGGAGCACTAC
>JAYNJA010000007.1:0-14614 GCA_038109705.1 Thalassolituus sp.
GCAATGAAGCGTCGTGGAATACCTTTAAGCGACTGGCGAAAACGCTGGACGCACCTCTTAACGAACGGGTGATGTTCGATAAAGAAAACCACTTTGGCGGTGCACACGAAACCGAAATGCTGGTTCATATCGGCCCGTTTAATGTTGCAACCAGGTCAGGCCCTAAGGGCTCGCAGTAAGCAGCCTGGCATTGAAAGCAACACTCCATCGAATTTAACGAATCAAAACCAGAAACAGAGGAAATCTGCCATGGGAATTTTTAAAGATCTTGAGTCAAACGTACGCGGTTACTGTCGTTCATTTCCGGTAACGTTTGTAAAAGCACAGAATGCCACTATCACTGACAGCGAAGGTAACGAATATATCGACTTCCTGGGTGGTGCCGGCACGCTGAACTACGGCCACAACAACCCTGCGTTTAAACAGGCGCTGATCGAATACATCGAGTCCGACGGTATGACTCACGGTCTGGACATGCACACTGACGCAAAAGAAGCGTTTCTGCGTACTTTCCGTGATCTGATCCTTGAGCCACGCAACATGGAATACAAAGTTCAGTTCACAGGTCCGACCGGTACTAACGCGGTTGAAGCGGCATTGAAAATTGCCCGCAAAAATACCGGTCGCCAGACCATCGTGTCATTCACTAATGGTTTCCATGGTGTGACACAGGGTTCAGCGGCAGTAACGGCTAACGGCTACTACAAAAAGGCCAGCGGCCTGCCAACCACCGGCGTGCACTTCATGCCATACGACGGCTACCACGGCGACTTCGACACGTTGCAGTACATTGAAAAGGCTCTGGAAGATAAATCTTCAGGTCTGGGCCATCCAGCCGGCGTAATCGTTGAATGTATTCAGGGTGAGGGTGGTCTGAACGTCGCATCAAAAGAATGGATGCAGCGTCTGCAGGCGATCTGTAAGAAATACGACATGCTGCTGATTGTCGATGACATTCAGGCGGGTTGTGGTCGTTCAGGTACCTTCTTCAGCTTCGAAGAATTTGGGGTCGATCCGGACGTCATTACTCTGTCTAAGTCTCTGAGTGGTTACGGTCTGCCAATGGCTATAGTTCTGCTGAAAGAAGAGCTGGATATCTGGAACCCAGGTGAGCACAACGGTACGTTCCGTGGCAACAATCACGCATTCATTACTTCCCGTCGTGCTCTCGAAGAGTACTGGAGCGATTACCGCTTTGCCGAGAGCGTACAGCACAAAGCCAGTGTGATCCGTCGTCGCCTTAAAGAGATACAGGCAGAAAATGGCGGCACCAGCAAAATGAAGCACAAAGGTCGCGGCATTATGCAGGGCCTCGAATTCGCCAATGGTGAAATCGCCAGCGCGATTACTGAAAAAGCCTTTGAGAAAGGTCTGGTTATTGAAACCAGTGGTTCAGACGGTCAGGTTGTGAAGATTCTCACGCCACTGACGATTGAAGAAAGCACGCTGAGTGCAGGCTTAGAAATTCTTGAAAAGTGTGTGGCAGAAGTACTGGCCGATGTGATGGCAGAACAGGTTTCTCAGGCTTCCTGAGAAACTCCCCTTCAGTCAGACAAACCAACACTCTCCAACACTCTAAGGAAACGATTTAATGATTGTACGAACGCTAGAAGAATGTAAAAACAGCTCGCGCGCCGTGAACGGTGGTAACTGGGAAAGCGTGCGCATGCTGCTGAAAGACGACAATATGGGTTTTTCTTTTCATATCACAACGATCTTCGCCGGTACTGAAACACCGATTCATTACCAGAATCACCTGGAGTCTGTGTACTGCATGTCCGGTGAAGGTGAAGTAGAAACCTGTGACGACGGTAAGGTCTATCCAATTCGTCCGGGTACGCTCTACATTCTGGATAAGAACGACAAACACTTGCTGCGCGCCAGCAAAGACATGCAGATGGCCTGTGTATTCAACCCACCGCTGAACGGTAAAGAAGTGCACGATGAAAATGGTGTGTACGCTCTTGATGGTGACGCACTCGACGACTGATTCCAGAGCCCGCCGGGCACACGGCAAAGCGAGATATGAACGGCGAATATGCCGGGCATTCAAGTAACAGGCGAATAAGAATAATGACGGAATCAGCAGGAAAAGAAATGATTAAACATAGTGTAGAAAAAATTGGCGGCACATCGATGAGCCGCTACGACGATGTTCTGAAAAACATCTGGCAGCGCCCGCAGGTGCCCATGGGTGGTGATGGCGAAACATTATATCAGCGCGCATTTGTTGTCTCGGCCTATGCCGGCATGACCAATGGCTTGCTGGAGCACAAAAAGACCGGTGAACCGGGTGTTTATGCTCTGTTCTCAGAAATGGACGAAAATCGTCCATGGCAGCAGAAACTGTACGAAGTACAGGCCGCGATGCTGGCCATGAACGAGCAGATGTTCGGTGAGCATGATCTCGTTCGTAAGCGTGCAGATCAGTTTATCAGTGGTCGTATTGAAGATGTAAAACAGTGTCTGGAACACCTTGAGCAGGTGTGTACCTTCGGTCATTTCCAGCTGGATGATCACCTGCATCGTGTACGTGAAATGCTCAGTGCCCTGGGTGAAGCACACAGTGCCTACAACTCAGTACAGTTGTTGAAACTGCACGACATCAATGCACGTTTTATCGACTTAACCAACTGGCGCTCAGACAGCCAGCACAGCCTTGATGACCATATAGAACAGGCATTCTCTGACGTCGATTTTGAAAAGGAAATGCCGATAGTCACCGGTTATACCCAGTGCCGTGAGGGTCTGATGAAAACTTACGACCGTGGCTACAGTGAGATGACCTTCTCCCGTATTGCGACGGTAACCGGTGCCGGTGAAGCGATTATTCACAAAGAATATCATCTGAGCACGGCAGACCCTGAAATGGTCGGCGCAGAACATGTCCGCCCTATTGGTCTGACTAACTATGACGTTGCGGATCAGCTGGCGAACCTGGGTATGGAAGCTATTCACCCTCGTGCTGCGGCGGGCCTGCGTAAGTGTAATATTCTGCTGCGTGTTAAAAACACGTTCGAGCCCGAGCATCGCGGTACTGAAATCCGCAGCGAATACAGCAGTGCGACACCTAAGGTCGAAATTATTGCCGGTACACGCAACGTATGGGCGTTGGAAATGTTTGACCAGGATATGGTTGGTGATGCGACATACGGCCAGAAGATGAACGACCTGGTATTTGAATCCGGTGTCCGTGTTCTGACCAAAGACTTCAACGCCAATACCGTGACCTTCTACCTGAAAGGTAATAAGCGTCGTATTAACTGGTTAATGGATCGCTTGCAGGCATCGTATACCTCAGCGGATATCCGCGTTGAGAAAATGGCCATGGTCAGCGCCATTGGTAGTGATATGAAAGTACCCGGCCTGCTGAAGCTGGCTGCTACAGCGCTGTCGGACGCCGGAGTAAATATACTGTCGGTGCACCAGGCGATGCGTCAGGTAGATATGATGTTTATTGTCGCTGATCAGGATTACGCAGCAGCGGTGAAAGCCCTGCATAGCGGTCTTATTGAAAATAATAACGACTGGAAGGCGGTACAGTCCGCATGATAAAAACCGTATGGAATATTATGCTGTCGCTGTTCGCGTTTACTTCTGCATTATTTCTTCTGCCTGAACGGGTGAATGCTGAGGACGTAGCGGACACCGAATTGCAGGAACAGCAGGCCCAGGTTCAAAAAGCTGAAAAAACTATCGAGGCGCTTAATGCGCCTCTTTATTCTCCCTTCACCGAACGCTATATCCTTGATGAAGTGAAAAATCTGCGGCAGATGCTAGCGGACACGCGGGTTGAGCTAACGGAAAAAATTGTTGATCGCGAACTCAGCGTGGCGGATAAAGCGCTGTTGTACGCGACAGATACCGTAACGTATTTTTTCTATCTGATCGCGGGGGCTTCAACATTATTGGTACTCGTTGGCTGGAACTCCCTGCGCGAAATCAAAGAGCGAGCCAGTGCTCTTGCCAACGATGAAATCAGCCGCATTACTAACTCTTATGAAGAGCGTCTGGAGAAGCTCGAGCGCGAATTGCATCACAAGTCCCGTCATATCGCCGCAACTCAGGAAGAGATCGAACTCACAAATGAGATCCATTCCCTCTGGCTGAAAGCATCGCAGGAGCCAAGCGCGCAGAATAAAATCGCCGTATACGATCAGATTCTTCATCTCCGCCCGGACGATGTTGAGGCGATAACCTATAAAGCTGATGCCGCGCTGCTACTGGGGCAGGCGCAGTGGGCGACAGCGTTGGCAAACCGTGCGTTAATGATTGATCCGGAAAACAGTCATGCTCTCTATCAGCGGGCATGTGCCCACGCAGAAGGAGGGTACACTGAAGAGGCATTGCGCGACCTTGGCAAGGCGATATCCAAGTCTGAAGCCCTGCGCGAACAGGCGGCTCTCGACAATAGCTTTGAGAGGCTGTTCGACAACGAAGAGTTCCGGGAACTGACACAACAAACCTGACCTTTCCTGTTTTGTTCTGGTCCGACAGTCTGATTGACGCGATTGTCGGGCGTCACTTCACACGTTTGCTATTACAGCGATTAAATTATTTAACTTCAGCGGAACCAGTTTGATCTGCACACTTCATACATACTCGCGATGTCGATCGCACTTATTCTTTTCTGTCATCAGGTTTCCTGACCTTAGGAGGCTCCCATATGACTTACCGGCGTTCAGCAATCGTTGTCGAAGGCGGCGCAATGCGCGGCATTTTTGCCAGCGGTGTACTGGATAGTTTCATGCAGGTTGGATTCTACGGCTTCGATTTTGCTATCGGTGTATCCGCAGGGGCAACCACCCTGTCAGGTTATCTCTCAAGGCAACCACAGCGGAGTCGTCAGGCGATTCTGGAGTATGCCCGCCAGAAGGAGTTTTTCAGTCCGTTACGTTTCTTCAGGGGCGGACATATGACCGACGTTCACTGGCTCTGGCACTACACTCACCAGCAGCTGCCCCTGACGGCCCTCAATCCCAAAACGGCGCTGTATGCGACGGCGACCCACGTAGAAACAGGAAAGGCGCATTATCTGCCGGTTGATGATGATTCGGTGCACGATGCGATGGTTGCTTCCTGTGCGATTCCTTATCTGTTCCGTGATCCTGTGGTGGTGAGAGGCGAGCGCTACGTGGATGGTGGTGTCGCTGATTCGATACCGGTGCGTCAGGCATGGCACATGGGGGCGGACGACATTACTGTGGTGTTGTCCCAGCCTTTGGGGTTTCGTAAAAAAGAGAGCCAGAGCCCGTGGTTAATGGAAAAAATATTCGGTGACGAAGCGGGCCTGCTGGAGGCCATGCTGTTTCGCAGTGAGCAGTACAACGACAGTCTGGATTTTATTGCGTCACCGCCGCCAGGCTGCACTGTAAGGGTGATTGCACCGCCCGCAGATTTCAATGTGTCCCGCCTGACCATGAACGAGAAAAAACTTCTCCAGGGGTATCAGATGGGGGTGGATGCGGGTACTGACTATCTGAATGCGTTAAGTGTTGGCGCCGCTTCAGAATCCCCCGGTCAGGTGGCCTGAGTTGACTCCATCAGCGAATTAATCGTCGAGAAACATCGCCAGTAATTCATTCAGGTATTGGCGCCCTAGCGGCGTAGCACGTAGATCGCCTTCGGCCTCGAGCAGACCTTTCTGGCGAGCGAGTTTTACCTGGGTGCTGACCATCTCAAGCGTGGTCCCTGTGCGTGCTTCGAAGTCTGCGACGGTGATGCCCTGATTCAGACGCAACGCATTCATCAAGCACTCGAGACCTGCATCTTCGCCACCGATTTTTTCAGAGCCGGCCAGAAACGCTTTGTCCGGATTTAAATAATCTTTTGGCAGGCGGGTCTTCCAGGTGCGAAGAATGGTTAAACCCTGTGGTCCCAGTGTCGTTACTTTTCCGTGCGCACCTGCGCCAATGCCTAAGTAATCCCCAAACTGCCAGTAATTCACATTGTGACGGGCCTGACGCCCCGGCTGACTGTAGGCCGATATCTCATAATGCTGGTAGCCGGCTGCTTCCAACAGAGCGTGCCCTGCGTCCTGAATTTCCCAGAGGGTTTCTTCTTCTGGTAATTTGGGCGGGTATTTATAGAACTCGGTGTTGGGCTCGATGGTTAATTGGTACCAGGACAGGTGCGGCGGTTCGAACGACAGCGCTGTCTTTAAATCATCGAGCGCCTGTTCTTCGGTCTGCCCTGGCAAGCCGTGCATCAGGTCGAGATTAAAGTTATCGAAACCCGAGCTGCGGATCATCTCAATAGCGCGCAGCGCCTGCTCACGATCGTGAACTCGTCCGAGGGCTTTCAGATGTTCTGGCTGAAAGCTCTGAATGCCTACCGACAGACGATTGATACCGGTCTGGCGATACGCAGCGAATTTTTCTGCCTCGAAGGTGCCAGGGTTCGCTTCCAGCGTAATTTCTATATCGTCGGCAAAATTGAGCCGCGCTTTCAGGCCGGTAAACAGTTGACCGTAGGCTTCTGCAGACAGCAGGCTCGGAGTACCACCACCAAAGAAAATACTCTGAATACTGCGCCCCTGAACCCAGTGAAGATCCTGATCGAGGTCGCTGAGGAGAGCGGCGATGTACGCCGCCTCGGGAATGTCACTGCCAGCCTGATGCGAATTAAAATCACAGTAAGGACATTTGCGGATGCACCACGGCACATGAATGTACAGGCTCAGTGGTGGTAATGTCTGGCTCTCTGAAGGCAGGGACATGGGACTTTCAGGCCGACTCGGCCTCTTCCAGCGTTTCCATCAGAGCAGACACTTTCATTTCCCACTCGCTTTTTTCATTGGCCAGACGGGTATTGTCTTTTTTCACTGACTCATACTGATGCTGTACCGCGGTAATGGCAGTGTCGCGGTGCTGCAGGCGCTCTTTGGCGTCCATCAGTTCCTGCTCGGTGTTGGCGAGCTTCGCTTTTAATTCCGCCAGCTCATTGTCTAAGGCGGTATTCTTTTCTGCGAGTGTCTGATTCTGCTCTGTAAGCGCTTTGTTTTCAGCGCGCACGTCCTGCAGTGCACAAACAGCATTCAGGACTTTATTCTCTAGTTGTTCAAGAATTTCCAAGGGATTACCTGTCGTTTTTAAAATCAGTAAAACGGAAAAATTATGGGTTATGAGTTCTGGGTTATTAGTTACGGATGCCAGCGTTGCAGGAATTCCTTAATGGCCTGTCCGCGATGGGATATTTCGTTTTTACGCTCGCGATTCAGTTCCGCCGCGCTGCAGCCTTCGGAAGGGACGAAGAACAGTGGATCGTAACCAAAGCCTTCCGTGCCCGATGGTTCGGTCAGGATGCGACCTTCCCAACTGCCCTGAAATACCTGGGGAGTAGGGTCTTTCTCATGGCGCATATACACCAGCACACATTGAAAGCGCGCAGTGCGTTGTTCTTCTGCAATGCTTTTAAGCGCATCAAGGAGTTTGGCATTATTGCCCTGATCGCCTTCGCCCGAGTAGCGTGCACTGTAAATACCCGGTGCGCCCTGTAAGGCATCGACTTCAAGACCTGAGTCATCGGCCAGCGCTGGGAGGCCAGTAATTGCGCAGGCATGACGGGCCTTGATGATGGCGTTTTCGACAAAACTCAGGCCAGTCTCATCGGCGTCACTGACGTTCAGCTCAGTCTGCGGAACCAGCTCAACACCGGCTTCAGCAAAATACGTGTCGAACATGGATGAAAACTCACGCAGCTTACCCTTGTTGCCGCTCGCCAGTACGATCTTTGTCATGGTTATTCCTGATAAAACTGCTGGCTGAAGTCTACGCTGAAGGTTTTGCTCTGACCTTCGGGTGTCACCTGCAGATTGATGCGGTAGATATCGTTTTTATCGAAGCGGAAAGTCGACACGTAATACACCGCATTAGTTTCTTTGATTTCTCGGAATTCAATAGTGCGGGTCTGGCCAATCAGGTTTTTCATCGTACCTGTCACGTTTGCGCTGACGGGGAGTGGCAATTCTCCAGCATCGGTATCAAGCACTGACACACTCAGATAGCCGAGTGAGCGCGAGCGTGGAATATCGTAGGCTTCCGCCGCATCTTCAGGAATAAAACTGGAGTTCAGGCCAATGTAGTGGACTTCGTAGTTACCGAACACCTGCTTACGTTCGCCGCGGTCGGCCCAGGCTTTGGTGCTGAACATGGTGGCACTCAGTGCCAGTGTCAGCAGCAGGGTCATCAGTGAGGTGATCCGGGCAGTAGATTTTGCGCGCATAGTTATCTCCTGGTGATGTGATACACCGCAATTTCTCCCAGCATGGCAGGCCAGAGGCGGATGCTCCAGTGTTCTTTGTGCTGATCGTCCATCACGGTTTTATTCAGTATACGGATTCCCTTTTCGCGGCACAGTATTTCAAAGTCGCGGAAGGTACACATATGAATGTTTGGCGTGTCGTACCAGTTGTACGGCAGGGTATCTGACATCGGCATGCGGCCTTTCAGCAGCAGGTAAAAGCGGGTTTTCCAGTAGCCGAAATTCGGGAAGGTAACGATAGCTTCGTCGCCTATGCGCAGCATTTCGTCGAGCAGTTCGTCCGGGCGTTTTACTGCCTGTAGCGCCTGCGTCATGATGACGGTATCGGTACTGTTGTCTTCGAAATTACCCAGACCGTTATCGAGATTCTGTTCGATAACGTTAATGCCATTACGGATGCAGGCAGTTAGTTTTTCGGGGTTAATTTCAAGCCCATAGCCACGCACCTGTTTGGTTTTCTTCAGGTAGCTCAGCAGCTCACCTTCGCCGCAGCCAAGGTCGAGTACCTGACTGTTCGGTTTAACCCATTTCTGGATTATCTGCAGATCCGGTCGCAATGCTTTTTTCGCGGTACTCATGCCTGACCTCCGGTAATGCAACGCTCCGCCACACCATCCATGTAGGCATGGAAAATATCCAGATAACGCGGAATAGGCAGGAGGAAGGCTTCGTGGCCATTCTCTTATTCCACGCAGGCGTAGCTGACTTCTTTATCGGCGTGGATCAGGGCGTTGCCGATCACTTCCGCGCGCGCCGGCGCGAAGCGCCAGTCGGTAGTGAACGACACTACTAAGAAGCGACAGGTCGCTTTGCTCAGGCAGGCGACCAGATCATTATCGTAGTCGCGCGCGGGATCGAAGTAATCCAGTGCTTTGGTCATCAGCATGTAGGTATTAGCATCAAAGCGGGTACTGAATTTTTCGCCCTGATAATGCAGATAACTTTCTACCTGGAACTCGGGAGCGAAACTGAAGTTCAGTTTACCTTCGCGCAGTTCACGGCCGAATTTCTGACGCATAGCATCATCAGACAGATAGGTCAGGTGGCCGAGCATGCGTGCCTGCATCAGACCCGCTTTCGGTATGGTGTCGTGTTCCATATACCAGCCGTCATGGAAGTCCGGATCTTTAGCAATGGCCTGACGGGCGACTTCGTTAAAGGCGATATTCTGTGCCGACAGCTTAGGCGCTGATGCAATCACGACGGCGTTCTTAACGCGTTCTGGAAACTGAATTGACCAGCGCAGTACCTGCATGCCGCCAAGCGAACCGCCAACTACAGCGGCCCAGACATCAATGCCTAATACATCTGCCAGACGCGCCTGACTGTTCACCCAGTCACGCACCGCCATAATCGGGAATTCCGGGCCGTACGCTTTACCGGTTTCAGGATTGATACTGGTCGGGCCGGTGGAGCCAGCGCAGCCGCCTAAATTGTTCAGCGCGACGACAAAGAAGCGATTGGTATCAATCGGCTTACCGGGACCAATACAGGTATCCCACCAGCCGGGCTTGGCGTCATCCATGCTGTGATAACCCGCAGCATGATGATCGCCACTCAGCGCGTGGCAGATAAGAATCGCGTTGGAGCGGTCGGCGTTCAGCTCACCGTAGGTTTCGTACACCAGATCGTACTGTGCCAGCACGCGGCCACTGCGAAGCTGCAATGGCTGATCAAAGTGCTGGGTTTTCGGTGTCACCAGACCGACCGAATCTTCTGGAATCACTTCCGGCATCGGGGGTATCCAAAAAAAGAGTAATTGGCGCGGAGTTTATCAGGCTTGAGGGGCAATGGCAGCACAACCATTGTGCGCCCAGTCACTGTTGTTCAGGATTCGGGCAGTAGATCCTGCAGTGGCTCGGGTATCTTTGCCGGGCTGCAGATTTTCAGGCGTTTGTGGCGGTTCAGTTCGCCACTGACCAGCTCAACATCACGTTTGCTGACGCCAAAGGCCTTAGCCAGAAAGCGGATTAGCTCGGCGTTGGCTTTGCCATCAACGGGCGGCGCCTGGATACGGATTTTTATCGCATCACCGTGCAGCCCTGCAAAATCAGACTTTTTCGCGCCGGGCTGTAGGTGACAGATCAGCAGCAGGTCCGGGCCCTGCCACTGAGCATGGGGCGTTGTATCAGTATTACTCACAGACCAAAGAACAGGCCGCGAGGAACGCTCAGCATCTGTGCCAGAGGGTAGATCAACAGAATCTCTACCAGCTGAATACCCAGGATCATTACCAGCGGTGACAGATCAAGACCGCCCATGTCAGGCATTTTGTTACGGATAGGGCGGATCACCGGCTCGAGAATCTGGTTGATCAGAATCAGTGCCGGATTATACGAGTTAGGTGCGACCCATGAAGCGATGACCATAATCAGCATGCCCCAGAAGTAGATACCCGTGATGAGTTTCAACAGGCCGACCGCAGACCAGCCGATCAATGCGACGAACGGAATTGCGCTGGCACCGGCGACAAGTAATACCAATACCGCGATGACGTACTGTACGGCGAAGGCCAGTACCAGTGAGGCGATATCGAGGCCGCCAAACCCTGGTATTACACGACGCAACGGAATGAGCATCGGGTTGGTGAATTTCACGATCATCTGTGAAATCGGGTTGTAAAAATCAGCGCGTACTAACTGAAGCAGAAAACGCATCATGACGATAAGCAGTACCAGACTGCCGATTGCATTAACCAGCAGTTGTGCTGCCTGTAAAAGAGGTGATCCCATGGTGGCTCCGTATTATCAGGGGTCTCTACCCACAGTGTGTGAGCGGCTTATACGCTCACGGGGCATTTAAATTGGGCTGTTACAGAGAATGGGGGCGAATGGAGGGAATTTCTACCCCAAGCGCCCCTTTGATGATTCAGCTCAGCCTTTGCCCAGTTCGTCACTGAGTTCGGCTGCGCGTTTCGCTGCAGCGTCCATAGCGGCTTTGACGATGTCACGCAGGTGAGCACCTTCGAACGTAGCGATTGCCTGTTCAGTGGTGCCGCCCGGTGAGGTAACGCGTCGACGGAGCTCATCAGGCGCAACATCTGATTGGCTGGCCATCTTACCGGCCCCAAGCGCTGTCTGCAGGGTCAGGCGGCGAGCGGTTTCTTCACTAAGCCCTAACTTGATGCCGGCTTCAATCATGGCTTCCATCAGCAGGAAGTAGTACGCGGGACCGCTACCAGACAGTGCGGTGACTGCATCAATCTCGGCTTCAGTCTGAACCCAGACCGCAAGTCCTGTGGCACCAAGCAGAGTGTCGGCCAGGTTGCGCTGATCAAGACTTACATTTTCGCTCGCATAAAGGCCCGTTGCACCGGTGCCGGTGAGTGCCGGCGTGTTGGGCATGGCGCGTACCGCGAAGTTACAACCACTCCATTCCTGTAGCGAAGACAGGCTGATGCCTGCTGCAATAGATATCAGCAGAGGCTGCCGTGCAGCCAGGGTGGCCTTTAATGGCTCCAGCACAGCTTTCATGACCTGCGGTTTCACCGCCAGAATCACAACCGTGGCCGAGGTAATCGCATTGATGTTTTCGGCGTGCGTCTGGATGCCGAAATCTGCTGTCAGGCGCTCACGCTGTTCACTGCTTGGGTCGCTGACGTGAATCAGGTCTGGGTTTACAGCACCCTCGCGGATCAGTCCGCCGATGATACTGGTGGCCATGTTACCGCCACCGATAAATGCTATCTGAGTCATACGCTGTTCCTTTCCGGGCCCGTCAGTTACGGGCGCCAAATATGTCTGTTCCGATTCTTACTTCTGTACTTCCACAGGTGACGGCGAGTTCAAGGTCGCCGGACATTCCCATCGATAGAGTATCTACCTGTGGATAGTGTCTGCGGAGTTCATTCCACAGTGTTCTCATCTGTTCAAACTGCTCACGGAGGCGATGATTGTCGCCGGTCGCCTCAGGGATGCACATCAGACCACGCAGCTTAAGTCTAGGCAAGGTTGCCAGAGTCTGCGCGAAACTCTCGACATCCGCCGGTGAAATCCCGCTTTTCTGCTCTTCACCACTGATATTTACCTGTATCAGTACATTCAATGGTGCCATGTCTTCAGGACGCTGGTCGTTCAGGCGCTGAGCTATCTTTTCCCGTTCAAGTGTTTCCATCCAGTGAAAGTTCTCAGCAACCGGGCGGGTCTTATTGGACTGCAGTGGCCCGATAAAATGCCATTCGATATCGCTCAGATGCTTGAGAGCGTCGATTTTTTCCAGAGCATCCTGCAGATAGTTTTCACCGAAGGAACGCTGCCCCAGGGCGTAGCATTCTTCAACCATGTTGGCGGGCTTGGTTTTACTGACAGCCAGCAGGTTCACCGAGCCTTCAGGACGCCCAGCGGACTCCCCCGCTTTCTTAAGGCGCTCGATGACATCCGCGTAATTACCCGCAATCGTATTTGTGGCAGTACTTGTGACAGTAGACATTGGCTTAGCTTGGTTTAGGATAAAGATGGTCTGTAGTGACGCCGTTCAACGAATTTTGCACAGAGCGGGTTACATTAGCCACATCATACATCAAGAAGAGTTGTGCCGTTTATGTACATTGTTGAGCGTCTGGCGCAACCCGACCACTCAGAGGAATAAAGATGGATATTACTGAGTTATTAGCCTTCAGTGCGAAGCAAGGGGCATCTGACCTACACTTGTCTGCGGATATGCCACCTATGATCCGCGTTGATGGTGATGTGCGCCGAATTAATCTGCCGGCTCTGAGCCACAAAGAAGTGCATGCGCTGGTGTACGACATCATGAACGATAAACAACGCAAAGATTACGAAGAATTTCTTGAAACTGACTTTTCATTTGAAGTTCCGGGCGTTGCCCGTTTCCGTGTTAACGCCTTCAATCACAACCGCGGTGCGGGTGCGGTATTCCGTACTATTCCCTCTAAGGTAGTGACTATGGAACAACTCGGTATGGGCCAGGTATTTAAAGATCTGGCAATGATCAACCGGGGCATCGTACTGGTGACTGGCCCGACTGGCTCAGGTAAGTCGACCACTCTGGCAGCGATGGTCGACTACATCAACGAAACCAAATTCGATCACATTCTGACGGTAGAAGACCCGATCGAATTCGTACACGAATCGAAAAAGAGCCTGGTAAACCAACGTGAAGTTCACCGCGACACTCTGGGCTTTAACGAAGCGCTGCGTTCTGCATTGCGTGAAGACCCGGATGTGATTCTCGTGGGTGAGCTTCGGGACCTTGAAACTATCCGTCTGGCACTTACCGCAGCTGAAACCGGTCATGTGGTATTCGGTACCCTGCATACCAGTTCAGCGGCCAAGACCATTGACCGTATTGTTGACGTTTTCCCGGCGGAAGAAAAATCCATGGTACGCTCCATGTTGTCTGAATCTCTGCAGGGGGTAATATCTCAGTCGCTGCTGAAAAAGAACGGTGGCGGACGTGTCGCGGCCCATGAGATTATGGTCGGCACTCCGGCGATCCGTAACCTGATCCGGGAAGATAAGGTAGCGCAGATGTACTCGTCTATTCAGACTGGTGCTGCGCACGGTATGCAGACCATGGATCAATGTCTGCAGGGTCTGGTCAGCCGTGGTCTGATCAGTCGCGAGACGGCGCGCGAAAAAGCAAAAATGCCGGAAAATTTCTGAGGTAGTTGATTGTGTCGATGGATAAATTTCTGCGGTTAATGGTTGAAAAAACCGCATCTGACCTATTCATTACTGCTGGTGTACCGCCGTCAATGAAAGTACACGGCAAACTGGTACCGCTTAACAAAACAGTACTGAGCGCAGAGCAGACCAAAGAAATTGTCTACGGCCTGATGAACGACAAACAGCAGGCGGAGTTTGAACAAAGCAAAGAGCTGAACTTCGCAATCAATGCCACGGGTATTGGTCGTTTCCGCGCCAGCGCGTTTTATCAGCGCAACGTTGCCGGCATGGTACTGCGTCGTATCGAAACGCGGATTCCGAATATCGACCAGCTCGGCCTGCCTGAAATTATCAAAGAACTGTCGATGACCAAACGCGGTCTGGTGCTGTTTGTGGGCGCGACCGGTGCGGGTAAATCGACCTCACTGGCGTCCATGATCGGTTACCGTAACCGCAATAGCAAAGGTCATATTCTCAGCATCGAAGATCCGATCGAATTTATTCACCAGCATGAAAGCTGCATCGTCACTCAGCGCGAAGTGGGCCTCGATACCGAGAGTTTTGAAATCGCGCTGAAGAACTGTCTGCGTCAGGCGCCGGATGTGATCATGATTGGTGAGGTGCGTTCTGCCGACACGATGGAACACGCCATTACCTTCGCCGAAACCGGCCACCTGTGTCTGGCGACGCTGCACAGTAACAACGCGAACCAGGCGCTCGACCGT
>JAYNJA010000007.1:14624-33113 GCA_038109705.1 Thalassolituus sp.
GTATTATTCACTTCTTCCCGCCAGAGCGTCATTCGCAGATCTGGATGGACTTGTCACTGAACCTGAAAGCCATCGTGGCGCAGCAGCTGATCCCGACGCCAGACGGTCGCGGTCGCCGAGCGGTGGTGGAAGTTCTGTTGAATACGCCGCTGATGTCGGATCTGATCCGTAAAGGTGAAGTACACGAACTGAAGAGCCTGATGGCACGCTCGACAGAGCAGGGCATGCAGACCTTCGATCAGGCGCTGTATGCGCTCTATGATCAGAGTGAAATTACCTACGAAGACGCGATTGCTCACGCCGACTCACCAAACGATCTGCGTCTGATGATTAAGCTGGGTAATGAAACCAACGCAGACCGCCTTGAAGGCGCAACCCGTAACCTGCGCCTGCAGGATTAATTCGGTTTAATCTGACTCGGGAGTGCGCCAGCGCTCCCGTGCTGACTGATCCTTTTCCCGTGCTTCAACCCAGAATTCCCCGTCATCCGTTAGCTCTTTCTTCCAGAATGGTGCCTCGGTTTTCAGATAATCCATGATGAACCGGCAAGCCTCGAAGGCGTCTTCTCTGTGTGCGCTGGCGACGCCGACAAACACAATCTGTTCTTCTGTTTTAAGATCGCCGATACGATGAATCACAGTACCGCGTTGAATGTCCCAGCGTTCGGAAGCTTTTATGCAAATGTTTTCCAGAGCTTTCTCTGTCATACCCGGATAGTGCTCGAGTCTCATGCCGACAACGCCCGTGCGCTCGCTGAACTCCCTTACCAGGCCTGTAAAGGTGACAACCGCACCGCAGGACGGCAGGTTTGAAGACAGACTGCGATACTCTGCGTCGATAGAGAAATCGTCCTCGCTGACGACTATTTTTATCATTTTTTATCCCGGTCTTAGCCACCGGTGACCGGTGGAAAAAAAGCGACTTCATCGCCACTTTGGATGGCAGTATCTTCGTTGCTGATCTGTTGATTAACTGCACACAGGGCGTAACCAGATTTAAGGATATTTTCATGGTCAGAAAATTCTGAAATTAACGAATTTCTTACTTCTGAAACAGTCATTGGTGGTTCTGCTTTAATATCAAAAAAATCCTTTCCGATTTCATCTTTAATTTTTGCAAAAAATAGGATTCTGATCATTTTTCCGGTGTCCAGTGGCCAGTTTTTCCGCCGATTTTTTCGAGCACCTTAATGCCTTCGATCACCATGCCTGGATCTACCGCTTTGCACATATCAAACAGGGTAAGTGCTGCCACAGAAACCGCTGTTAAAGCTTCCATTTCGACACCGGTCTGCCCTGTGAGGCGGCACAGACTGTGAATACGGATGCGATTGTTTTCGGACTCAACTTCAAAGTCGACGGCAACTTTGCTCAGCATCAGTGGGTGGCACAGCGGGATCAGCTGAGACGTCTGTTTCGCCGCTTGAATGCCAGCAATACGGGCGACACCAAAGACATCGCCCTTATGGTGGTTGCCATCGACGATAGCTTGCAGCGTTGCTGGACTCATGCTCACGAAGCCTTCGGCGCGGGCTTCGCGGACAGTTGCTTCCTTGCCCGAAACATCAACCATCGAGGCCTCGCCACGTTGATTTACATGCGAGAAATCAGCCATTAATTTCCCGCTCCATCGGAGACCTTCTTCAGGCGCATAGCAAAGTTGCAGGGCTTGTGGCGGCTATCGAGCTGCTGGCAGATGATCTGCTCCCAGGCCTGGCGGCAGGCGTTGGTCGAGCCAGGAACGCAGAAAATCAGGGTGTCGTTGGCCAGGCCGGCGATTGCGCGGCTCTGAATCGTCGAGGTACCGATCGTTTCATACGACAGCTGGCGGAACAGTTCGCCGAAACCGTTTATGGTTTTGTCAAATAATGGTGCAATCGCTTCTGGCGTAGAATCGCGCTCGGTAAAACCAGTACCACCGGTCACGATAATCACCTGGGTGCGATCATCTGCAATCCAGTGTGAAACGATTTCACGGATTTTATAGATATTGTCGATAACGATTTTTTTATCTGAATTTTTGTGGCCCGATGATGTAATCGAATCGACTAAATACTGTCCACTGGTATCGTTTTCTTCCGTACGGGTATCTGAGACGGTAAGTACGGAAATATTCAGCGAGCGAAATTTTTCTGTAAACATTTTTGACATGATTTTTCTATCCTGTGCAGGCGTAAAAAACTAAATTTCAGGAATTTAAAAAAATTTCCCAGTCGGAATAAAAATTAACGTTTTTAAGTGATGCCTGGTGTGTATTTCTGAGCAGGCATGCAGAGACGGTTGCGAGAAAGCGCTTCATCGACGCTTTCCCTATGTTCGCCTGTTGCGCCTTCAGTAACTCTCTCAGTTGCGTCAGTGCGAACGCAGGTTCTGCAATGGCGCAGGGCAGGAAGCTGTCTTCATAGGCGCAACTACCATGATGCTCTAACAGGTCTGCTATGGCCTCGGGCGTGAAATACGGCAGATCGCACGGCAGTACCAACAGGCGGGTTTCTGCTGAATCAGCACGGTTATTCAGTAACCAGTCCAGTGCTGCTTCAATGCCCGCCAGGGGGCCGTTGTCCGGGTGCTGATCCTTCACTGAGGTGTAGCCGGTTAACGTCTTGCCTGAGATAAGTACCTGCTCCGCGCCTGCGGCTTCTGCACAGTGCACCATAAATTCAAGCTGGGTTCCGCCGTCGGGGCGCAGCAGCGCGGACTTATCCTTGCCCATGCGGCTTGAGCGTCCACCGGCGAGGATAACGGCGATAAAAGACGGTTTCTTATGTCCATGTTTCCCGATCAGGCTCATTGTCAGCCACCGATGCCGGCGAAGCCGCGGTTGATGCCCGTATCGCCGTCATGCAAAAAATGGCTGATTTTCTTATCGGCGAGACAGGCGCGGATATAGGCTGCGGCCTCATCTATGCGTCCGTTAACCAGCATCGGTCGCAGATCATAGCCGTGATCGCCGAACAGGCAGAGGTGCAATTTGCCCTGAGCCGACACGCGCAGACGGTTGCAGCTGCTACAGAAGTCTTTGCTGTACGGCATAATCAGACCAATGCGTCCGGCGTAGTCTGGGTGCCAGAACTCCAGAGCAGGGCCGTCTGTTACTTTACGCACGGTTGCCTGCCAGCCTGAGGCTATCAGCTGTTCGCGGATATCTGCGCCGCGAATATGATTGGTGTTGAAAAATTCCGTGTTATTGCCCGTCTGCATCAGCTCAATAAATCGCAGAGTCACCGGCGTGTCTTTCAGCCATTTCAGAAACTGAGGTAGCTGATCGCCATTGTGCTCGCGCATAAGTACTGCATTCACTTTAATGCGTTTGAGCCCAAGATCCTGAGCGAGAGCAATACCGTCGAGGAGATCCTGCAGGCGGTCGTGCCCGGTAATGGCTTTAAACTGGCGCGCATCGAGGCTGTCGATGCTGACGTTGAGGCTATCAAGGCCTGCGTTGAGCCAATCAGGTAGAAACTGAGGCAATTTCCAGCCGTTGGTGGTGATCGCAACGTCGTCGATACCGGGGGTCTGTTTCACAGCACGAATGATTTCCGGCAGATCGCGGCGCACGGATGGCTCTCCGCCTGTAATACGGATTTTGCGCGTGCCAAGGCTGGCAAACAGCCGGGCGGTTGCTGCAATTTCGTCGACGCTGAGTGGCTCAGGGCCGTCGCTGCACTGGTAACCGTCGGGAAGACAGTAGTTGCAGCTGAAATTGCAGACGTCAGTGATCGACAGGCGCAGATAGGTAAAGCGCCGGCCAAATGAGTCCTGCAATGTCATGGTTACACCTTTCCAAGCACGGGAGGCCTGTTGGTTTCCCAACAAACCCGGCGGCTCTCAGCCGGCGGATACTGGAGTATCCGTATGCGGCTGGGCCACGGCCAGACTGCCATATCCTGTTTGGTGACACAGGCAGCAAGGCTTCGGCGTATGAGTTCAGTCCTGAGTGTACGCCGCCTCTCGTGCATCAGCAATTGGCCGGAGTGACTGATACGCTTGGTTCTTTCGGTTTAAATCAGTGTCGCCTCTGGACAGTCTGAGGCTGCATTTGTACTCTGTTGCCCCAGTTCTCACTATTTATAAATACGCCTGCGTATCTGCGCTGGCTGATAACAGGATAAGGCGATGATGGATTTCACCTTCGAGACCGCGAGCAAGCTGATCGGATGTCAGGTAACACTGTCTGACAGTGCGGAGAATACCGTTCCTTTGTTGGTTGCCGAGGTGGCCCGTACGGCCATTGATGGTGACGAATGGGAGGGATTTGAGGTGGTATTCACCGGCGATGAAAGCTTCCGGGTGCCTCAGGGGACGTATCGGCTCAGTCACGAGTCTTTCACGTCTGGCGAGGTCTTCCTCACCGCCCATGGCCCGACCGAATATCAGACTGTCATCAGTCGCAGACGTTAAGTAGCAGCCAGGGATGGAGCGATGCAGGGACGATCATCAGCACAGCGCAGTTTCTGGCGCACATTCCATCAGAATATAGACGTCGTTAAAGCGGCTTTTCTCTGTGAATCCCAATCGTTCGTACAGGCGCTTCGCGGGATTATTCTGCTCCACATGAATCGTGACCGGCTGATTTTTTTCAGTACCTTCGCTCAGTGCTTTTTTCATCAGAAAGCTGCCGAGACCTTTACCCTGAAATTCCGGCATCAGTGCGATATCAACGATACGGATTTCGTTACTCCAGTAATCGACGTAAAAACGCCCGACGGACTCGCCATCAACTTCGACAATATTAAAAAATTCACTGCCGTAGTGGGTGAGGTAATGCTGTGTCTGGGCAGTAAATTGCTGGCGGATAAACAGTGCTTTCTGTTCGGCAGAAAAAGGAGTCATGGCGAGCTCTGCTTCACGGCCGTGACGGTACAGTGACTCCATAAAATAATAATCGCTTTCTGTGGCGCGACGCAGGGAGACACGAAGTTCCCAGTCATGGTTGGTCATTGTAACTCCCATTAAACAGTGATCAGGCATGGGAATAAATTGTGGGCATGCCCGCAGATAAAGTAAACCGGAGGAGATAAAAAATGGCAGAACCTTTTTTAAGTGAAATCCGCATGTTCGGATTTGGCTGGCCACCTCGTGGCTGGGCACAGTGTGACGGGCAGATTCTGCCGATCAGTCAGAACCAGTCGCTGTTTTCGTTACTGGGAACAGTGTACGGACGTTCGCGCTACCCGATATGCGCAGTCGTACAGGAACGGGTATGGATGGTAGTCAGGCTCAGGGCGCCAGATACGGTGCGGAGACGGTAACGCTCACTAACGCAGAGCTACCTGCGCATTCGCATCGCGTGAATGCGACCACCGCTAACGGTAATACCAAAGCATTTACTGGCGGCATTCTGGCAGGTGGCTTTGATACCAGAACCCAGGCGGCGTCGGACATGTACACCACACCACAGGCGTTACAGCCGCTGGCTTCTCAGTCTGTCAGCTCAGCGGGTGGCAATCTGCCGCACAATAATCTGCAGCCATCGTTGGCGGTAAATTTCTGTATTGCCACTACTGGCGTGTTTCCATCCCGGAATTAAGGAGTCGTTATGTCAGATCCATTTGTTGGAGAAATCCGCATGTTTGCCGGCAACTTCGCTCCCCGCGGTTGGGCATTCTGTGATGGGCAACTTTTGGCGGTCAGCCAGAATGATGCGCTGTTTTCACTGTTAGGTACTACTTACGGCGGTGATGGTCGTACAACGTTCGCGCTTCCGGATATGCGTGGTCGTTTACCGGTACATCAGGGACAAGGTCCAGGCCTGACTATGCATCGCATGGGGGCGGAATATGGCTCAGAAACCGTCACTCTGAATATTAATGAAATTCCGGGACACAGCCATGAGTTGATGGCCAGTACGCAAGCGGTTGATTCCGCGAATCCGGCGAGCGATGTGATGGGTTCACATACCGATGGCGATATGGTGTATGCCCCTGTTTCTGCAGATATTGGTACTCTCAGTAGCAGTACTATTGATGTTTCTGGTGGCTCCCGGTCGCATACGAATCTGATGCCTGCGTTGTGTATTAATTACATCATCGCACTCTTTGGCATTTATCCATCGCGTCATTAACAGAACAGCAATTACAAATGAATTGCTCAATGAGTTGCTCGCGAATTGCGATTGAAAGGCTCGTTGATTTGAGAGAGGAAACAAAAAATGTCTGAACCAGTTATCGGCGAAGTCCGTATCTGGGGCTGTGGTTTTACTCCCCGTGGCTGGGCCTCATGTGATGGGCAACTCCTGCCTATTGCCAGCAACGCCACATTATTTTCACTGCTCGGTACCACATATGGAGGCGATGGCCGTACGACATTTGCCTTGCCGGATCTGCGTGATCGTGCAGCCATGCACCCGGGGCATGGTCCGGGTCTGACTTCACGTCGTATCGGCGAAAAAACCGGAGTAGACGAAGTCACTCTGACCGAAGCACAAATGCCAGCACACAAGCACGTGATGTCAGGTGTACAGGACCCGGCGACAGCCGCTACTCCTGCAAATAATCTGATGATGGCGTTTGATACCCTCGCCGGAGGAACGGAAAACATTCTGTATCTGAATAACGCCGAAACGGCGAATGCAGCGATGGCGACATCCACGCTCTCGACAATGGGTGGAAGTCAGGCGCACGAAAACCGTCAGCCAGCAATCACTCTGAATTATTGTATTGCTTTGGTAGGGCTGTACCCGAGTCGCGGTTGATCGGGTGTAACGGCCACGGACGGCCGTAATTATTATGCGCATTTTCTGGTATTTATGTTCAGCCTTGCTGTTGCTCCTGCCTTGTCGACAGGTGCTCGCGTGCGCCTTACCGCTGGATAATTTCGGAAAAACCTATTGCCTGATTGAACATACGGACGGTGGCTATCAGGTCAGTGGTATGGATGTGCGTGTTGTCCTGAGCAACCGCATTATTGTCAGGGCTTCGGGGCTTAACCGGGATGTTTTGAAGACACTGGATGCACGCATACAGTCAGTCAGTGAACTCTACCTTCTTACCGACAGTACGTATTATTTAGTGACACTCAGTAGTGCCGATGTGCTCGCTGCGGTGGTCAATACTTTGCGCTCAGCCCGGAACATAACACTGGTTCAGCCTGATCTGCTGCTGTTGCGCGAAAAGCACGCTAGCGGCGCAGAGGGTGTCGTGAGTTACGAAAGCGAAGAATACACAACTGCCAATTCGTCAGGCTCCAGCTCTGAATATTTCCGGCAGTTGAATATAGAATCACTCTGGAAGAACACGTCAGGAAAGGGCGTAAGTGTCGCCATTATCGACGATGGTTTTGCGCTGGATCACACAGAGTTTTCCCGGGTAAGTATCGAATTTTCGTATGACGCAGAAAGTCATACACAGAACGTCAACCCCAGAAGTGCAGACGACAGCCATGGGACCCGTGTCACCGGGGTTATCTTCGCTGTGCATGATGGCAAAGGTATTGATGGTATCGCACCGGCAGCCGGTCTGATTGCTCTGCGCCAGCCGGATACCTGGACCAGTCAGACATTGCTGAGTTTCTACCTCTCTAAGCTGTCACACGCCGACATCATTAACGCGAGTTGGGGTTCTCCGTGGCTATTGGAACCTATGGCTGATATTGTTGACGACCTGGCGCAGAATGGCCGCAGCGGAAAGGGCGTTGCTGTGGTATTTTCCGCCGGAAACTCAGGACTGGAGCTGGCCGATGATCACGCCAGTGCTCGCACAGAAGCCCAGATTGCCAGTGCTGTTGTGATTGGCTCTGACGATGGACATGGAAAAAGGACTAGGTTCAGTAATTATGGAAAAACGGTGGATGCTTACGTCTATGGCAAGCCCGTTGCTGCTGTCACTCCGCAGGGGTATGGCCGTTTTTCTGGTACCTCGCTGTCAGCCGCTGTCGTCAGCGGATATTTCGCACTTCTGCTTTCCCATGACCCGTCGCTTACACTGGATCAGCTCGTTGCTGCACTCAAGCGCCAATTGGAAACTGATCAGGAGGCGCTATGACAGAGACGTCTGATTTTTCTTATACCTATTCGGATAACCTGCCTGCGATTCTGAAACATCTGAATATTTCACTGGCGTTTACCTCCTATCAGGCTGGGCGTCTTATGCTAGTGCGCACGGATGGCCAGGAACTAGAAATTAACTTTAAAGAATTTCCTCGGCCAATGGGTCTGACCTCCACTGATCAGGGGCTGATACTTGGCACCTATACGCAGATCATTCAGTTCCAGCGCGAAGACGGTTTGGTTCCCCGTTTGAAGATGCCACTTCCTGACATACGGAATGATATTACGGCCCCCCGCCTTCATAAAAATGACGAAGAAAAAGAGGCAGCTGCAGAAGCGCGCGCGGCCGATGAGGATTATCAGAAAAAGCTGGCTCCAGCAGATCCCCGTGTCGATGCCTGTTTTATTGCGCGCTCGGCGCATTACACCGGCATGATTAATATTCACGACATTGAGTGGGGAAACCGAGGTCTGTGGGCCGTCAACTCCAGCTTTTCGTGCTTATGCACGATCGATCCGGCTTATAGTTTTGTGCCTCATTGGAAGCCTTCATTTATTGACGAACTTCTGCCAGAGGATCGCTGTCACCTGAACGGCATGACATTGAAAGATGGCGAACCCGCGTACGTCACCACCTTTTCTCAGTATGAGGATCGCCAGCAATGGCGTCAGAGTGACAAACGCACAGGTACATTGATTGACGTGCAGCGCAACGAAATTGTGGTTGATGGCCTGGCGATGCCGCACTCTCCACGTTGGCATAACGGTAAGGTTTATTTCTGTCACTCGGGTGAAGGGCAGCTTAATTGCTACCACCCGGACACGGGTGAACACGAAGTCATTGCTGAACTCCCCGGTTTTACCCGCGGCATCGATATCTACGGCAGCATTATGTTTGTTGGGTTATCGCGCAAGCGTGAGAGTGATGTCACCAGCCCCGGATTGGTTAAAGAAGACCCAGAGAAAACCTGCTCTGGTATCTGGCTGTTTAATCTCGAAACGCATGAAGTCATCGGACAGATTAAATTTCATGGAAATGTCGATCAGATATACGACATTGCCATTTTATATAACACAAGCTTTCCGGAAGTGATCGAACCGTCGCATCCGAGAATGCGGAATCATTTCTCCCACCCAGGACTCCCAACCTGAAGGAATATTATTTATGGACAGCAAGCAGAAGAAAAAAAGGACTGACGCGCTGACGCCGTTAAAAGCCCTCCTGCCTGTCGTAGCCATGGCTGCGCCCGCAGGCGTCATAGCAAGTAACGCCTCATCCCGGCTTGCCAGCGTGACCCGTAACGAACTGAATAAACATGCTGCCGTAGCGCAGGTTGATCAGACGACAAGGGCTGAGTCACGGCCGGCATTTTCAGCGTTTGGTCAGGCCTCTGCCGCTACCTCGGTCAAGCGCAGTGTCGATAGCGATGCGCTGGCATTTCTTGATGCAAATAATCTTCTTTCTCCGGGCGCGGAAAAACATGGCAATGAAAGCGGAGATCTGGGCGCATTAACAGGCCGGAAGCAGTTTCTGAGCTGTACCAAAAGTGGAGCCCCTTTCTACTTTCCGGGGGGGAGCAGTTCAATAACCACCAGTTATTCGTGTCTCAGAACAGACTTTGGTGCCAACTGGCTTGAGGGGGTTGATAATCTCGCTCCGAGATTTCCACAGAGAGAGCCTGCTCTGGGAGATATGACGATTGCCGTGGGCGGCAGCGGTTCACAGGAGTTCCTGCTCTACGATAAGAATAAACAGACTGGAGAGGTTACGGCTACGTCCAGTAACGAAGCGGCTGTACGCACTGGCGATATTACAATCGACCATCGCACAGTAAATCCCGGTACATACCAGATCAACATTAATAATGTGGTTGGCGGCGGCGGTGCGACTATTACCGTCTCGGCACGCGATGGTAACAATAATGTTCGCACCAAAACCTTCTTTGTCGATACCGGGCCTGCGGCTGCGCCATTGACGATGACGGGTGGTGATAGCGCGGTTGCACTGACGGTTCTCGAAGATGCCGGTGAGACCTCTCTTACTCTCAGTGATTTTGCCGCCAGTACAAACGCTACCGGTACCATGGTCTGGAGCGCCAGTGGCGGCAGCAAAGGGACGGCCAGTGCATCCGGTTCGGTTACGGCACCGTCCGCCGGTGCAAACCCGACATCAGTGACCTATACCCCGAATGCTAATGCCAATGGCAGTGATACTTTTACCGTCACGGTAAATGATGGCTCTGAAACAGACAGCCGCGCTGTTAAGGTCACCATTACTTCCGTGAATGATGCACCGATCCTGATTATGCAGTCGACTGCGCAAGTGAGCGGCGCAGGCGGAACAGAACAAAGCCGCCCGGGATTCGCGGCAGCACAGCCGGGCGGAGGCCTGGATGAAGCTGGTCAGACGTTTACCTATACGCTGGCAGAGCAAACGGATGACAACAATGTAGTCTCTGGTGTGTCTGTCTCTCCAGCTGGCGAACTTCGCTTTACCCCGGCTGCGGGCGTCGAGGGGATGGCGACCTATACCGTGAGTGTCAAAGACAGTGGCGGAACGGCAAACGATGGAACTGACACATCACCGACTCAGGTCCTGACATTTAATGTTGATACCCTCGCTCCTGTACTGAATCTGACTACCCCTGTGGTATCGCCAACCACCGATCATAGCCCGGAACTTACTTTCTCTACGTCCGAAGGCGGTGTTCTCTCTGTCGGTGGATCATGTGGTAGCCCTGACATAGGGCTCAAAAGTGCTGGTTCTCATACGATACAGTTAACACAGACGGACCGGTCTACCGATCTGGCAGACGGTACCTATAGCGATTGTATCCTGACTCTGCAGGATCTGGCGGGCAATGCCAGCAGCATTCCAGTGAACAGCTTTGTTGTTACTTCCGACCTTACTCCGCCAACGGTGACGTCCGTGAGCGTGCCTGCAGACGGCACCTACGGTATTGGTGATGTGCTGAGTTTTACGGTGAACACAGACGAAGCAGTTAATGTCATTGGCACCCCGGCTATCAACATGATAATTGGCGGTACGCTGCGCAAAGTTGCATATAGCAGCGGCTCTGGCACCCAGTCACTCGTATTCGGTACCACGGTTGCTGCCGGTGATCTGGATACCGATGGTATCGAAGTGCTGTCACTGTCACTCGACGGCGGAACACTGACCGACGCCGCCGGCAATGCGATGGACCTGACTCTGAATGGCCGTGGTCCGACCGCTGGTATTCTTGTTGATGGTGTAGCGCCCGTTGTCAGCAGTGTGGCTGTACCTGCTGCCGGTACCTACGCAGTGGGAGATGTTCTTACTTTTAACGTGACGACGTCAGAAGCTCTGACGATAAAGGGCGGAACGCCAGCGCTCGAACTGACCGTTGGCTCAACTATTCGTCGGGCGCCGCTCGCGAGTGTCGCTGATACCACGATGACCTTTACCTATACCGTCGTCGCGGGTGACCTGGATACCGATGGCATCTACGTTATTGATTTCGTTACTAACGGTGCGACCTTACAGGACTCTGCTGGCAATGATCTGGCTCCGGGAGTGGGCGCGGTAGATACCAGAGGAGTGAATGTCGATGGTGTTGCGCCTGTAGTGACATCTGTTGCGGTACCGACTGATGGTCTGTACAGCGCAGGTGCTACTTTTGACTTTACCTTGAACCTGTCAGAGCCGGTAACCATTACTGGTGCGCGTCCGGTACTGAACCTGAATATCGGTGGTCAGTTACGCGAAGCCGCGCTGTTGGATGGTAATGGAACAGCGGCACATGTCTTCCGCTACGCCGTACAACCGGGCGATGAAGATACCGACGGTATCGAAGTTCTGAGCATGGATCTGAAAGGATCGACGGCGGTAGATGCTGCGGGTAACGGCCTGGACACGGCGTTGAATAACGTCGCGACAACGACAGGCATTACCGTTGATGCAGTTGTTCCAGCAATTAGCGTGATTAACACCAGTGCTGCAGCAACGACCCCTGTGGGCGGAACGCACGACTTTATCCTGCGGTTCTCTGAAGATGTGACTCTGAATACCACCGGTGGCAGCCCTCGAATTGCTCTCGATGTAGGTGGCGAAGTCCGTTATGCCAACGCTCCAGCCAACTTCTCGGGTGTGTTCGCGACCTTCACTTACACAGCTCAGGCTGGCGATGTTGATACCGACGGCATCAGCATTACGGCTATTGAACCGAACGGTGGGTATTTTGCAGACGCCGCTGGCAACCGTGTAGACCTGACCAGCTATGTGACTCCGGATACCAGCAATCTGAAAGTGGATGCGATTCCACCGGCAATTTCTGGCCTTGAGGTCACTGCTCCGAACCATGCGAAAGTGGGCGATGATATTACCGTCACACTGGTAGCCGATAAGGTAATCACTCTGGGCAATGGTGGTATTCCGGCGATCAAATTGCAGGTAGGCAGTCGTGAAGTCGATGCTCTGTATCGAACTGGGTCGGGCACCCAGCGGTTTGACTTCACCTATACCGTAGTGGACGGCGATACCGATACTGACGGCTTTGCTATTAACAGTCTGGCCATGAATGCCGGTGTGATTGAAGACAGTGCGGGGAATGCGCTTGATACAACACTGCCTGCTCTGCCTGATACTTCGGCCTATAAGGTAGATACCACTGCGCCAGCACTGCTGTCATTTACGCGCTATAACCCAGCGACGGAAATTACCGCCAGTGACATGCTGACCTGGCGTGTGCAATTCAGCGAAGACGTGAGCGGAGTATCATTCGATGACTTCGCTACCGAGGGTGCAACATCTGATCTCGCCGTGGTTGCCCTGAGTGCAAGTCAGTACCAGGTGTCGGCAACTGGCGGTACGCTGGCTTCATTCAATGGCTCAGTCGGACTTAACTTAGCAGCAGGTGCTTCTGTGACTGACCTGGCGGGTAATCTTCTGCCTGTCAGTGAACCTGCGACCGATGAAAGCTACACGCTCGATAATATTGCGCCGACAATTGTCGTGAGTCCGCCGTCGATTGTCTTCGCCAATGCGACAGCATCGGCCAGCTATATCGTGACCTACACCGATGCCGACACGATCACGCTGGCGGAGGAACATATTGCCCTGACCAGTACCGGCGATGCGTCGGCGGCTACCATCAGGGTCACTGGCTCTGGGGCCACTCAGCGTACGGTTCACCTGTCTGATTTCAGCGGTAACGGTACAGTGAAAATTGGTATTGCAGCAGGTACTGCAACGGATCAGGCTGGTAATCCGGCACCTGAAGTTGCTACCACTAATGCTATCGGTGTCGACACAATAGCACCGACCGTTACCGTGTCTGCACCGGCTGCAACACCTGATCCGTTTACGGCAACCATTACCTTCAGCGAAGGCGTCATTGGCTTTGTTGTGGGCGATATCAGTGTGAGTGGTGCTGTTCTTTCGGGCTTCTCCGGTGTGGGGGCAGATTACACCGTCACGGTTACGCCGAATGTGGCGGGTGCGCCTGTGGTGTTGAGCATTGCAGACAACGTGGCGAAAGATCCGTACAACAACTTCAACACAGCCTCTGCCGTTGTAACCGTTGTTACCAACAATGCCGCCAGTGTGGCGATCAGTGGCAGCGCCATTGAAGGCCAGACACTGGCAGCACAGCTGACCGAGCCTGATGGTGTAAGTGGTGCGGTCGCGTATGACTGGATGTCTGGTTCGACCTCGGTTGGCGGCGGCGAAACCTACACGCTGCAAGCCAGTGATGTGGGGAACCAGCTGCAGGTTCGCGCACAGTACACAGATGATCTGGGGTACGCTGAAGACGTGACATCGTCACTGACCAGTGTGGTTATCAGTATTGAACAGAACGCCTGGAACAATATCACCTACAGTGTAGGCACGCCGGGTTCACCAGCGAGCTTCGATGACTACCGCAACGTAGGGCTTTCTGACCTCAGCGATGATGAACTGACTCGTATTATGTCGATACTCAATCGCGCAGTATCTGAGCAGGCGGCAGTTGCGGACATTGATGAACTCAGCGAGCTGCAGGCGCTGGTGGCAGTCATTCTTGAAGGTCAGGACGACGATGAAGACGGCCTGCCAAACCTGCTCGAGGATGACGGCCTTGCGGACACCGATGGTGACGGAATCCAGGACCGTGATGATGCTGACGCCGACAACGATGGCATCCGCGATAATCTGGAAATTGATGCACTGGCTGCAATGACAGACACCGACAGCGACGGCATTGTCGATCTGTTCGATGCTGACATGGATGGCGATGGTTATCTGGACTCACCAGACTTCACCGACGCCAACCTTGATGGTGTGATCGACGAAATCGACACGCTGCAGAAGCTGATTGATTACTTCAAGCCCGTAGCTGCAACTGTTACCAGCGCTGCGACTGTTACCAGTGCAGCAGCTAAGGCCCCGGCCGTCGTTAAAACGGCAGAAGTCGATACTGATGGCGACAGTCTGATCAACTCTCTTGATATCGACGCTGATAACGATGGTATAGCGGATGTGATAGAAGCGGGCTCGAGCGACAGCAACGACGACGGGCTGTTGGATAGTGGCGCTACGCTTGTTGACGACCTGCTGAACCTGCCAGATACCGACAGCGATGGTCGTCCGGACTTCCTGCAGTTATTAAGCAATGGTACAGATACCGACATGAGTCTTGCGGGGCTCCTGTCGCAGACTCTGATTGCACTGCTGGATCGTGATGGCGATGGCAAACTCGACAGCACGGTTGATATCGACCGTGATGGCCTGATGGATGTTGTTGATAACGCCATCGGTGCGTTTGGCTCGGCCAAAGACTTCGATGGCGATGGTATCCCGAACCACCTTGATCCTGATGACGATAACGACAACATCAGTGATATCGAAGAAAACGCAGAACTGGCTCGGTTCTTCACTGGTGAAGACGCCGATGGCGACGGCATCGACGATGGTTTTGACGCCGAAATCAACGGTGTAACCTTCGGTACCGATGAGAACAACAACGGCATCCGTGACGATCGTGAGTTGCCGGATCTCGATGGTGACGGCCTGGTCGATTACCTCGATGATGACGCCGATAACGATGGCATTCACGACAGTATCGACCCTGAAATTGCCCTGCCTGTAGATCAGGCCCCGGACGAAGGCGATGATAACGGCGGTGACCCTCAGAATGCTCCTGGCAATGATGTCGACGGTGACGGTGTCGCGGATGACGTTGACGCATCGGTTAATCCGGATAGTGACGTTGATGTTGCTAGTGGCGTGGGTAGCCTGAGCCTGGCGGCCTTTATCATGCTGGCTGGCCTGCTGGTGGCGTCACGCCGTCGCCCAGCCTTCAGAAAGGCGCTGCTTCTGGCGTTACCTGTGTTGTTAGCGTCACAGTCATCCCGTGCTGATGATGCAGGGCGCTGGAGTATCGCCACAGCCGTTGGTGTGTCTAAGTTTGATACAGACGTGGTGGGGGCTGGTCTCGATGTTACCGATGAAACAGCGATGGGCTTTCAGCTCGACCTTGGCTATCACTTTAACCCGCAGCTTGGCGTACAGCTGGCACTGACCGAACTCGGCGATGCTGGTGTAGGTACCGGTTGGGTGAGTTACAGCAGCAAAGCATTATTGCTGCAGTATCGCCCAGAAATGTTGGCTTATGGTAAGTGGCAGACACAGGCTCGCTTTGGTGTGAACTACATGGAGTACACTGGGCACAAAGGTCTGAATATTGACGAAGAAAGTGCGACTGTTGCTATGTGGAGCCTGGGCGCTGACTACCCGCTGAATGAGCAGGGTGGGTTTGTCGAACTCATGTTTTCGGCATTCGCTGACGATGTGAATTTCTACAGCGTAGGTTTTCGTCAGACGTTCTGAACCTGCTTAATCTGGTAGTGAAAACGCCGGCATATCTTTCTGATATGCCGGCGTTTTCTGTTAATGCGTCGCAAAATCGCGGCAGCTACTCAGCTACTCAGCTACTCAGCTACTCAGCTACTGGCTTGAACGGTGCATTGCTCTGCCGAGGGCACTGAAATAACTGCTGAACGCAGCATTTATGCGCTGACGTTGTTCGCCACTGGGATATAAGCCCAGCTCTACTTCTTCGGTCTGCTTAGTCCCTTTAACCAGAAAACTGTTTTTAATCGTGGCGTCCTGAACAAAGGCTTCAAAAGCCCGGGCGCACATTTCTTCTGGTTGAGAGTAATACAGAATACCGCGCTGCTTGTCCTGACGCGCCGATGCAACAAATAAGGGGCTAGGGCTTTGTCCGGCTTCATCCAGGATGACGGCGTTAAAACAGCGGGCTAATAAATCATTCAATGGATGCACCACTGGGGTGGCATCACCCAGCCAGGCTGACGAGGCAAAGCAGCGGGAAGGGATATCTTCAAAGACTTTGTCAGCAATGTAGTGATCAAACGCATGAAACCATTCATGGGCAATACTGCCCGGGCCAGCGTTTTTTGCCAATGCAAAGGCATGTTCGGCAGGACTGTAGTGAGCACTTACACCAGGGCGACCTCCGGTGCCGTAATGTAACGCTAATGTACCGCGAAGGGATATAACGTCTTCAGGTACACCAAGGATCATCATCAGATCGCAGAGCGCGTCATAGAAGTGAACAGCAGCGGTTTCCTGTTCTCTCTGAGTGACCCAGCGTCCGGTTTTTACTCCGTAGAAATTGAAGCGCTCCCGGACTTCCCTGAAGGATATATATTCGTCGTCTGACCGATGTTTAGGGCCTCGCCGATAGGGCGCATGTTTCATACAGAATCGTACCTGTGTCGCAAAGTGCGTAATTGATGATCAATTGGCCTGAGTATATCCGGAGGTCGAAGTTCCTTGCAGAGAAAAACTCTGTATATTGGCCTATTCTGATAATCGATCTTATTCAGAAGTATGGCGAAGGAGCGCTTTGATGAACCGCCGCAGCGATCATGCACTCAGGCAAACGATCTCAAACATTGAAAGCTTGTTGGTGAATTCCGCCGAGCCTCAGACTATTTTATCCCGCTGCGCCGAAGAGCTGCTCTATCTGCTTGATGGCGAGTACAGCTTTTCCTATTACACCGATGGCGATAACCCGAATGTATGGGAGCTTGCAGGTGTTTATCGCTCGGATACTGCTGGTGCCTGTCAGCCTTCAATCAGAACGGCGACCGACATCGACGAAGAGCTGGTCGAGTACCTGAGTAAAGGGCGTAGTTTATTCGGCAGTGGAGTTTTGCCGGATGTGCACCCTCTGCCGACCCCGCACCCGGACATTCATAACTACTTCTGCTTACCTATACAGGATGCCACCCACCTCTATGGCGTCGTCTATATCTGTAACACCGGGAAGCTATTGGATGGTGAAACCGGATTAAGGCTGCGCCCTTTTGTTACCGCCGTGGCCTGCCTCCTGCGTCTGGGTATGACCAAAGAACGTACCGTTAAGCAGAAGCAGAACATCAGTATGTCGTTGAATCTGCTGGGCATTCTGGATGCACTGTTCAATGGTGTGGTATTGCTGGATGAAAATGAGCGGATAGTGCTGTGCAATAAGGCGGCAGCGCGCATGCTTGGAGCACGTCGGCGGGAATTGGTCGGTTTAAGTATGACCCGCTTTATACCTAAAGGAACCGGTTATGGCATCCGCATGATAACCGATGTCGTTGCGGATGGAGGCAATATCTGGCGAGGAGTCGCCCTTCATGCATTCGATGGAGAAAAACGCCTGGTCGATATTACCGTTACCGATCTTAAATCCCATGGCACAGTCCACCGGGGACTGGTTCTTGAAGACATTTCTGACCGCCTGAAATCGGCAGCTGCGTATCAGTCGGCAATGCAGCGATTCCATGCGCTCACCTCCCTGGCACCGGTTGGCATGATGCAGCTCAATGCCGACTGGGAATGCACCTATGTCAACGACACCTGGTGTGATTATCTACAGGCGACGACTGATGAGATGCTGGGTGTCGGCTGGATGAATATTGTCCATCGTGCCGATGCCGATCGTTTTCTTGCCGATATGCGCCGGGAAACTGCTACATCAGGTCGTTACAACAGTGAATTACGTTTCCAGACTGCGCTGGGGATGGTGCTGTATGCAAAAGTCAGTGCTTGTGCCCTCTATGATGAAACAGGCGATCTGGATGGATTGATCGTTACATGTCATGACATCACTGAGCACCTGAAGACAGAGCGTCGTCTGCGCGAAGCTGCCGAAACAGATCAGTTGACTGGACTTGCTAATCGCAGTCACTTTAATACTCGCTTGGATTGTGCCATGGAAGAGGCACACCGCTATGGTACCGTGGCATTGATGTTTATCGATCTGGACAACTTCAAAAGCATTAACGATACCCTTGGTCATGATGCTGGTGATTCTCTTCTGATTGAAGTCGCGGAGCGCCTGAGAAATGCGCTACGTAAAGTCGATACGATATCCCGTATTGGCGGTGACGAATTTACCGTATTGCTCACCCACGTAAACAGTGATCAGGCAGTGAAAATGATCGCCGAGAAACTGCTGAGTGCTCTCGGAC
>JAYNJA010000008.1:0-4426 GCA_038109705.1 Thalassolituus sp.
GAGATTATCCGTCCAGCCACCGGTTCCGTGATGAAACAGCATGACCGGATAGCCTTCTGCAGGCATAGGCGTGCGAGGAATTGTCACCCCGACCGTCACCGTACGTTGATATTGCTCAATCGGTGTACCGTCATCGCTGTAGTCAATGTCCCCACCCCACAGCGGCATAGGGTATGGCAACCAGCCTTTCTGGAAACCCGGCACCGTCCATGTTGCTTCATATGCACAGTACTCAGGGCGATCTTCTGTTTTATGCCATTCAGTCTGCAGCGGGTATAACGGCCACTCCTGCATCACTTCGCCAAGGCGAAACGCTGTTTTCGATGGTTCACCTGTTGTCCAGACGACGGCTGCTACCACATCGTCGGGGTTAATTCCCTCAAGCGCCAACTGCTCTCGCAAAGGTGCATACACTGCCAGTGCCTCAGCACCAGCCTCTGAACTGACAGACCAGTCTACATAGCGCGGGTTTTTGCCCTTGAGGAGATAATTCAGAACCTTATTTGGCTCAAGCTCAGACGCATAGTCACCGGCAATCTCACGGGTAACGATAAAGGCATAGGTGGTATTTTCCTGCTGGGAAGCGCCCACAGGCAGAGCTTCTAACAAGGAGGCTGGACGATATTCATCTTCCTCAAACCGGAAGTCTACATCTACCGGATAGCGCGTACCGCGAAGGGCCGAATCCGGATCAATATCAATCAACTGGATCGCTGCATCATCGACGGCAAAATACGCAGGCAACTCACCAAGTCCCAGATCTTCTGCAGTGTAGTCACCGCTAAACCGGATATACACAGGTGTATCCGGAGCGTAACCCGTCATCCCCTCATAACGTTCTGCTTCCCGGGCAGCCTCCATAACAAGTGGCGACAACAGACGATGCGGAAACTCGCTCAGGTCCGGGCGGCCGTTTTCCAGCAGGCGAAGGTCACTGGGAAAGCCGACGTTGTAGAAGGCCCATTTATCGTCCTCATCGGTCAGATCAAACACCATTTCCGGAGTTTCATAGCAGCCCGTTAGCAATATGCCACTCAGTACAACCGTTGAAATTTTCATCCGTGAACGTCCCTTTGTAGTTATTTTCTCCAACGTTAACAAAGCCAGTAAACACGATATGAGTGACATCTGTCATGAATACTTCGGGCACATATCTTTTCAGCCCGATTTAACACATAGCCATATCAGAGTATCATTATCCAAACACAAACTATTGATGACCAGGTAATGACTCAAGCTACTGTGACCTCTGAAGACTTTCTGCTGGCAGCAAAAAAAGGGGAGCTGTGCGCACTGCGTCAGCTGCTTATCAGCTGCGGACTCGTGACTCGCGTTACCGAGCTGATTCACGAACTTCAGCGTGAACGTGGATTATCAAATATCTACCTGGTGTCTGATGGCCAACGCTACTCACAACAACGCCTTGACGAACTTACTGCAACAGACCTCGCAGAGCGGAATTTCCGCGAAGCGATTACGGCACTGAAGCCTGAAGAGCCGTCCGCTGCATCGGTGCGACTGTTCAGCAGTATTGCTTTTGTGCTGCATCGCCTTGAGAGCCTACCGGCACTGCGCGAGCAGGTAACTTCAAAGCAGATCAATGCAACAGAGAACACCCAGATATACAGCCGTCTGGTCGCCGGCCTGCTGGCGGTAGTATTTGAAGCCGCCGACATTTCAGATGACCCCGACATTACGCGCGCACTTGTAGCTATGTTCAACTTTGTTCAGGGGAAAGAATACGCGGGGCAGGAACGAGCCTGGGGCCTGATAGGTTATACCGCCGGGACCTTCAGCAGTAAACTGCAGGAGCGTATGCATGCTGTTCAGGAAGCACAACGTCGCTGCTTCGATGTCTTCACTCAATTTGCCCGAACAATACCTCAGGCTCAGTGGCGCCAACTGGAATCTGATGAAGCAACACATGAACTTTCGCGACTACGCCTTATGATTGACCGCTTCCGCAGTGGCGACTCGCTGCCTACCGCAATCAGTGAAGTGTGGTACGAAATTGCAACTCGTCGTATTGACGCTATGCAGACCATCGAGAAAGATCTGGCTTCAGAACTTCTGACATTGTGCGAAGCAAAAATCGCAACGGCAGAAGAAGATCTTCGCCTCCATAATGACCATCTTAAAGCTCTGGCTGCGGCAGAAGAACCACCGATGTCGCCCCTGGCTGCGCTCGGTGACGTTTCGTCAGACAATGGTCTGGGAGTCACCCCAGGCGTCAACGTAAAAATTGCCCGCTCAATTTCAGAACTGGTACAGGACCAGGCAGAGCGACTGCAACGCATCAGCAGCGAACTGGCTGAAGCCCGTCAGGCGCTGGACGAGCGCAAACTGATCGACAAGGCTAAAGGCCTGCTGATCCAGTCAAAAGGTATTTCAGAAGAAGAAGCCTACCGTCAGTTGCGGCAAGCTGCGATGGACAACAACAAACGTATGGTCGAAGTGGCGACGAACGTTATCAGCGTCGCAGGAATGCTCAGGGGCCAGTAAAGTACGCTCAGCTGCGAAAACGCCCCATCAGCTCAACCAGTTCATTAGCCCTGGTCACCTGCGACTGAGCCGAATCACTGGCGTCTTTCGCCGCGGTAGCATTGCTCCCGGCGATCGCACGTATTTCCAGAACCGACTGATTGATGCCATTTGCCTTCTCTGACTGCGCTTCCATCATGCTCGCAATCTCAGTATTCAGCTGAGAAATCTCAGCCATACAATCAGCGATAATTTTCACGCCTTCACCGGCAATTTCACCAGATTTCAGAGTGCCCGCAATATTCTCGGCGCTACTGGATACTACTGTCGTTGCCAGAGTCGAGGCATTCTGAAGGTTTGAAATCATACGATCCACCTCCTGTATCGACGACTGCGCACGCTGAGCAAGGGAGCGGACTTCATCCGCAACCACAGCAAACCCTCTCCCCTGCTCCCCTGCTCTGGCTGCTTCGATTGCTGCATTGAGTGCAAGCAGGTTTGTCTGATCTGCAATGCCACGAATTACGTCCAGAATGCCACCGATATTCTGGCTATCGACATTAAGACGGTCGATAACACTGGTGGCGTTTTCGAGTTCGATATTCGCAATTTTAATAATCTCTACGGTCGAGCGGATATTGTCAGCCACCTCTGTAACTCTGGCCTCAGATCGTTCAACGGCAAGCGCTGCGTTACTGGTTTTCTCGCGAGCCTGACTGACGGTCTCATCAATCACTGCTGCGGCAGTTACAACCGATTCCGTCTTTTCCTGCTGACTTGTCATCTGAGCGGAGCAGGTTGCTGTTACATTCGCCACTGACCTCGATAGCTCGGCCATTGCCTTACCAGACTCAGTCACCTCAGAAAAAATCGCCTGCAGGGAGTGAAGAAAGTGATTAACCCCTTTTGCCAACATCCCCAGCTCATCGTCCCGGCGGATACCAAGGCGAAAACTCAGGTCCCCACCTGATTCAGCAAGACGATCAATATGATGTCGTAACTCGGCCAGAGGCCGGGTAATTGAAACGCTGATCAGAACTGAAATCGTAAGACTGATGCCCACGGTGGCTACTATAATTGCGAACAAAACCCACACGCCACCGCGCAGACTGTCGAGAGTCCCAAGAAGCGACGCCTTTGAAAGACCCTCGATGTCTTCCATCAGAGTGGTGTGACGTTCAACCGCCAACGCTCTCGTTTCCTGGGAGCGTACAAGACCCGCCTGAAAGTCGAATAACAATTGCTGCAAACGAAGATTAACGAGAAGGCCCGCTTCCGCTTTGGAGACAAACGGAGTGCCCGCGAGCAGAATAATGTCCTGACGGGTATTGGCCAGAGTGTCTTCAAGCAGCTGATTGGCCTCATCAGGAGTTTTGTCGCCACGCTCCAGAGACAGAAACATATCCTCAATTGCGAAGTTATTATTAGTGTTCTTCAACGCGCCGGCGATCACTGATCGCTCGATGGTCGCAACACTTTTACGAGCTTCTTCATCAGCGAGCCGTTCACTGACCCGAACGATGTAAGCATTAGAAAGACTACGGGATTTGGAGGTTAATTGGCGGACTTCGGCGATAATCTCCGCCTGCACCATTCGGGCAGCGGAAAAATCTTCCAGAGTAAGCCTCAGCCCTGATACATCCTCCGCCAGTTTCATATTGCCGCTTGAAACAAGAACCTCTCTGACTTCACTAAGGTCGCCGCTGAGCTTTTCCCACGAGACCCTACCGGACATGAATCCTTCAAGATCGGCACCAAGACGGAATAGCTCCGTCATCGCCTGACTCACCGTTTCTGCAGCACTGCGCGTTTCGACGAGAAGCCGGTAGCCTGTAAGCAATACTGCTGATACAACGACAACCAGAATCGCCTGAATAATAACGGGTATAACCAGCTTCTTACGGACCGATATACCTGATAACCCTTGTATAAACCCAGGCCGCAT
>JAYNJA010000008.1:4457-9575 GCA_038109705.1 Thalassolituus sp.
CACTTCACCAGATAACTTAACGCTCGTTAAGAATAGACCATGAATGCACACTTGTATGTTATTTGAACACACCATAACCCAAGCTATTTCTGCCGACCGGAACCTCAATACGATTTGAACACTCCCTGACAGGTTGACTGATCATCTCGTCATAAGCGCTCTCATGGCGCAGAACCATCTCTTTGACCCTGAAGTCTTCGAACATAGCTTCTAACTGAAGCATGCTACGCGCCCTTACGGGACGCCCGTCCTTTCCAGTAAGAATCTGCTCCTGACCATCAACAACAATACTCGCCTGGTACAGAGACCAGTCGAGTGAATGCACAATCACTTTATCAATCTCGGCTCCGCGCCGCAGAGATTTTAAATAGACCATAGGTAACACCTTTTGCATAACTTACGTATAAGTTAGCAATAGTTACCGGATTAGCAAAGAAAATCAGTCCCCTTGTCGTGTGCGTTTGATAAACCTGGCATTACAGTCGACATCGACAAGAGTGAAAATACTGTAACGCTTTTCACCAAAACGAACGTAACTTGCGACTTCTTTATGACGGCTGGTGTTGTGCTTTTTCAGAACGCGCGCAGGATGGAATATCTCGCCCTGTTGGCGAAAGTAGCTCAGTGCCTTGTCATCAGATGCAGCTTTGGCATCAAAGTCTGAGCACACAGGTAGCGCCGTGACAGAAACGGATACCAGCAAAGATATTAAGAAAAAAAATGAAAGCTTCATCTCTGAAGCATAGCCCTTCAGACGGGCGAACGCTTATTCAGAAGAGCGCCTGATCAGAGAGTGCTATCCAGGACACGCAGAAATAAAAAAGCCGCAGGCTGTTACAGCCTGCGGCACATCCCCTTGAGCACAGAGAATTCAGGAGTGTTGCTTAATCAGTCGTCTGAGCCAAATACACCGAGAATCTGCAGAAGGCTAAGGAACAGATTATAGATCGACACGTAGAGAGAAACCGCCGCAGAGATATAGTTGGTTTCACCGCCATGAATGATCGCGCTGGTCTGGTAAGCAATCATGCCAGACATAAGAATGATCAGCAGACCGGAAAACGCCAGAGACAATACAGGCATGGCAAGGAAGATGTTTGCAACCATCATAACGATAGCGACGATCATACCCACCATAAGAGTTTTGCCTAAGCCAGAAAGGTCTTTGCCAGTGGCCAGCACCCATGAGGAAAGACCAAAGAAGATCAGGCCAGTACCACCCATAGCAGTAGCAATAAGGCCGCCGCCATTAGGCAACTGTGCGTACGCATTCAGGATTGGACCTAAGGTGTAACCCATGAAACCGGTCAGAGCGAACGTGAGTACCAGACCCATGCCACTGTTTTTGGTCTTTTCAATACCGAACAACAACCCGTAAAAACCGACCAGCGTCAGAAGCAGACCTGGGCGAGGGGCATTGAACATCATCGACAGGCCCGCTACTACGCCACTGAACACCAGTGTCATGGCCAGCAGAGCATAAGTATTACGCAGAACCTTCTGGGCATCCGGTGCAACAACATTCGCACCATTCTCTACTGAGGCTTGGTACTCGTTCATTGGCACGCTACGCGCGACGGGTTCCTGTTCATTCGAATTAAGATAGTCAGGACGTTTCATTTGTTAACTCCTTTTTTGATTAGGTGCATTGTAGTTCCAGCAGTACAGCAATAATATTCGAATTATATATAGCAACAACATCGGTTTTTTCGAATTATGCGTCGACTTAACTACAAGCACCTGCAGTATTTCTACAACGTTGCTGAGACTGGCAGTATTCAGCAGGCTGCCGAGCGCCTGAATATCACACCACAGACCATCAGCGGGCAACTGAAGCTGCTCGAAGATGAACTGGGGGAAGAACTGTTCCGCCGCAACGGGCGCCACCTGGAACTGACGGATGCTGGACATCTGGCAAGCGAGTATTGCCGCGATATTTTCCGTTTAGGCGACGAGATGCAGGAAGTGCTTCAACAAGGCCTGGCTACCAAACCAGAAGAGTTGCGGGTCGGCATCGTTGACGCGCTTCCAAAGTCCATCGCGCACCACCTGATTGCACCGCTAACGCGTGACGCTGGAAATATGAAACTGATCTGCCGCGAAGAGCAGATGACAACCCTGCTTGGCGAACTGGCGGTTCATCGCCTGGATATCGTGCTGGCCGACAGCCCTATGCCTGCGGGTATGAATATCCGCTGCTTCAACCATGCTTTAGGAGCCAGCCCGATTGCCTGCTTTGCTGCGCCGTCTCTCCTTAACGCCGCCAATCAGCCCTTCCCTGCCTGCCTGCTGGATGCTCCTGTGCTGTTACCAACGGACTCCTCATCATCGCTGAGAACCAACCTGCTCAGCTGGCTTAAGCGGCAGAAGATTAACGTCCGTATCGCTGGTGAATTTGACGACTCAGCACTTATGAAAGCCTTTGGTAGCGAGGGGCACGGTTATTTTTTTGCACCTCAGGTGATTACCGAAGAAATCTGTACCCGCTACGGTGTTGAGGTCGCCGGAACCATTCCGGAACTTGAGCAGTCCTTCTATGCCATCGTGGCTGAACGGAGAATTACCCATAGCGCTGTACGCGAACTTACGGAGCGTGCAGGCAAGCAGTCATTTCTTATGAAGTAAATTTACGCCTGAGGCATGCCTACGATTGCAGAGCAGACAAGAAAAAAGCAGCCGGGGCTGCTTTTTTGCTGAGTACAAAAGGGATAAGCCCCTATATTTATTCTTTAGAGTTCGCACATTCAGAACGTGCTGGATCAAATTTACAGCGAATTTTACGCTGAAGACGTAACATCGCTGCATCGTATACTCCTTCATCACGGAGTTTCAGACGAACATCCAGGGACAGCTCTTCAAGTTTCTGTACGTCTTCCGCAGAGTCTTCTACCCAGAATCCCTCGGGAATCAGAGCCATCTCGTTGTCGACCCGACGCGCGTAGTTATCAAACTTAAACAGGAAATCTTCACGCAGAATTTGTGCAAGTCCTGGAGGAAACTTATCGGTATGACCAACCAATTGGATCGTTGACTGCGCGACCTGGGTCTTCATGATACCTACATCGCCTGTGATCTGACCGCTCCCCATGACAAGGTAAGCAACAATTGGCGACAGCATGCCGTCCACTTTGCCGTCGGCATAGTTCTGCACGTTAGCCATCATGTCACCCTCGACCGCTTCCGCACCATATGCCGTCGCCAGAGCACCCATGGCAGGGTCCAGCTTCTGTGTAGCAACGGTGCGACCTTTGAATGAAGACAACGAACGTAGATTACGATCACCAGTGAAGCGATATGCAGCTCCCATCGTCGCAATTCCCAGTACCGTATAGTTCTCATCTGTCAGACGCGGTGGCATTCTTGGATTCGCGATAACCTGCATTAACAGCTGAACCTGCTGGCGGTTCTGAAGACCACCCACGGACTCAATCGTGCCAGCAAAACGGTTGAATTCCATAGCAGCAACACCACGAATCAACGCTGCATCACAGCGTTCGTCATTGCGTAAGGCTTCAATCAGTTCGGCTTCGTCCTGGAAAGTGATAACCGTCAATTCCATCCCGTAATGTAACGAGCGAAGCTTCTGATCTTCTACTGTGGACGATATCGGGCCGGTTTTACCCAGCGGATCCCAGACACAGAACGTGCGGAGAATACGTCCGCCTACCATCTCATCCGCCTGGAGCTTTTTCAGCGCACGAATACGCTTCTCCAGTGGCAGATTTGGGTTCATTACGGTCGCTTCGAGTTTTGATGCCCGACGGGATTCCAGATCATCTTCGGCATATGCCGTTCCCGACAGGAGAAACCAAAGGCCAAACAGACTGGCAATCAGGATTTTGGCTTTCATTCTGCTTCCTTCGTTATTCTTCTAATTTTTATATATATCCTGACACTTCGCGGTTCGGACCAGATTCCCCCAAGGACCAGAACCAGTGAACAGGTAGCGGCAGCATACCGCGTTCTACATTGTAATAAAGACCCGATCTGACAAATGTCCTGTTTTGGTACAAAGCTGTCAGTCTTAGTCTCTTAAAACTCCCTGTTTTGTTTCCGGATGTATCTCTCCGGTAACACCCTGTGTAATGACATTGATACCATTCCCATGGCTCGAAATGCAACAAGTCAGTCGGGAATGGCATGTGCCGTTACAGCTGGGTGTTTGAAACAGACGTATGATTATGCGAGCCACCCTGCCCGCATCGTCTTATGGCATCTGGTCTTCTTCTTCCTCAATCTCTGGCGGAAGCAGATCTTCACGACAGATATTGAATGCCAGCAACAGATTCGCAGCGATATAAATCGAAGAATACGTACCCACGCCCACACCAATAGTCAGAGCCAGTGCGAAGTTATGGATAATGTCACCGCCCAGGAACAGCAGAGCCAGCAATACCAGAATCGTCGTTAAGGACGTCATTAAGGTACGGCCGAGGGTTTGGGTCAGTGATTCGTTAATGATCTCTACCGGCGTACCGATGCGCATGGTGCGGAAGTTCTCACGGATACGGTCGGCAACAACGATGGTATCGTTCAGCGAGTAACCGATCACAGCCAGCAGGGCCGCCAGTACGTTCAGATCAAACTCCCAGTTAAAGAGAGCGAACAAACCGATAACGATAATCACATCATGGAACAGGGCCAGAACGGCGCCGAGTGAAAACTTCCACTGGAAACGGAAGGCAACATAAGCCATAACAACGAACAAGGCCACCAGCATGGCAATACCACCCTGATCGCGCAGTTCTTCACCGACGCTTGCGCCAACAAACTCACTACGCAGCAGCGTGAGATCGTTACCAGATACATCATTCTGAAGAAGTGTCAGTACTTCATTACCGAGATCATCACGGAAGGCCTCTGACATGCGGACCAGCACGTCCGTTTCAGAGCCAAAGTTCTGAACCACAACATCACGGTAACCGGCGTCCTCCAATACAGATTTCACTCCGTCCAGTGCAACCGGTGTTTCATATTCAACTTCCAGCAGCGTACCGCCAGTAAAGTCGAGACCAAAGTTCAGACCGCGTACCGCAATAGCAGCAACAGAGAGAACCAGCAGAGCGACTGAAATCGCCGTCGTCAAATGACGGAAGCGCATAAAGTTAAGAGTGTTCA
>JAYNJA010000008.1:9585-15993 GCA_038109705.1 Thalassolituus sp.
TCATTGCTTGCCTCCGATCGACAGTGAATCAATACGGCGACCACCGTAAATCAAATTGGTCAGCGCACGGGTCACCATCACAGCCGTGAACATTGAGGTCAGGATGCCAAATGACAGAGTGACTGCGAAGCCCTTAACCGGGCCTGTACCCACAGCAAACAGAATCACTGCCACAATCAGCGTGGTCAGGTTGGCATCAAAAATGGTCAGGAAGGCACGGTCGTAACCTTCATGGATCGCCTGCTGAGGAGAACGCCCATTCTTAAGTTCTTCGCGGATTCGCGAGAAAATCAGCACGTTCGCATCCACCGCCATACCGACGGTCAGCACGATACCGGCGATCCCCGGCAAGGTCAGTGTGGCTCCGATGATAGACATCATGGCCACCAGTAGCACGAGGTTAACCGCCAGCGCGATATTCGCCAACACACCAAAGACGCGGTAGAACACAACCATAGCGATCAGTACCAGAGCCAGGCCGGCCATCACTGAACGCGCACCCATTTCGATGTTCTCAGCCCCCAGGCTAGGGCCCACAGTACGCTCTTCCACAAAGTCCATTGGCGCGGCCAGTGCACCAGAGCGCAGCAACAGAGCCAGCTCGCTGGCTTCAGGGCCCTGCAGACCAGTAATACGGAAGCTACTACCCAGAACACTCTGGATGGTTGCCAGCGAGATAATAGATTTCTCTACAACCTGAACTGTTTTTGCCTGCTCAACACCGTCGACAATTTCGTAGGTGGTTTTCGGCTTACGCTCAACGAACAGTACTGCCATACGACGCTGCACCGCTTTACGCGTAACCTGCGTCATCATCGCGCCACCTTTAGAATCGAGGCTGATGTTCACCTGAGGAAAGCTGTTTTCGTCGAAGCCAGAGGACGCGTTCGTTACGCTGTCGCCCGTGGTGATAACTTTGCGCTCAAGACGCGCGGTGCGCTGACCGTTATCACGGAAGCTATACTCTTCTGTCGCGAAACGGCTCGCACCTGGTTCAGCTTCAAGGCGGAACTCGAGGTTCGCTGCTTTACCCAGAATCTTTTTCGCTTCAGCTGTGTCCTGGACCCCTGGCAGTTCAACCACAATGCGATTACGGCCCTGACGCTGAACCAGAGGTTCTGCCACACCGAGTTCATTCACTCGATTACGCAGGGTCATCAGGTTCTGTTTTACAGCGTAATCTTCAAACTCTCTGACTTTCTGCTCTGTCACGGAGAGGAGCAGGTCGAAGTATTCGCCTTCCTGTTCGTCCTGAATCAGGAATTCACCAGGATAGGTACGAATGATGTAGCTGCGTGCTTCGCCACGTACAGCCTCATCCCGAAAACTCAGGCGAAGAACGTTGCCTTCAGCGACAACACGGCGGTATTTGATGTCTTCCTGACGCAGTGTCGTTCGCAGGTCTTCACGGTAGTTATCGATGCGGCCAGCAACGTATTCGGCCATATCCACTTCCATCAGGAAGTGCACACCACCACTCAAATCGAGACCGAGAGTCATCGGACCAGCACCCAACCCCAGCAGCCAGTCAGGCGTAGTTGGAGCCAGGTTCAATGCAACGACAAACTCATCACCGAGGGCACGCTGAATAGCTGCCTTTGCTGGCAGCTGCGCATCGGTTTTTTCGAGTCGCAGCAAGGCGGTGCTGCCATTGATTTCTTCGCCAAAATAAGTGATGTCCGCGCCTTCCAGGGCCTTGCGAACTTCGCTCAGTGTACGCTCAGACATTTCTGCACCTGCACGGGCAGGCGTTACCTGAATTGCCGGATCAGGCGGATACAGGTTTGGTGCGGCGTAGACAAACGCCAGTGCAACCACCACAAGAATGAGGAGGTTTTTCCAGAGTGGATATTTGTTGAGCATACAACTGCCCTTTTCCTTCGGGATGAAAAACGGCCTCCTGAGAGACCGTCATGGGTATTACTGAATCAGGCTTTAACTTCTTTGATGGTGCCTTTAGGCAGCACAGCTGTTACAGCCACTTTCTGTACCGGGAACTGAACGCCGTCAGCCACTTCGATTACAGCAAACTCTTCAGTTACTTTCACAACTTTACCGAGCATGCCGCCAGCGGTAACGACTTCATCGTTTTTGGCGAGGTTTTCAACAAGGTTCTTGTGCTCTTTCTGACGCTTTGACTGTGGACGCCACAGCAGGAAGTAGAAAATAGCCGCGAAACCGATCAGGTAAATCCAGCCGATCGCACCGTCCATTGCCATAGCAGGCTGACCACCTTCGGCCAGAGCGATTGAAGGTGCAACTGCGATAAGAGCCAGCAAAGCTTTCATGTAAAGAGTTCTCCCAATGTACAGGCGGTGCCTGTTACAACAAATTTGTTGTCAGTAAATAAATCGTGTGTAAAGCCGCTGAACTCAGTCCAGCGGTGGAACTTCACGTCCGCGACGAGCGTAAAAGTCCGATACGAAGGCGGCAAATGTACCTTCTTCCAGTGCACGGCGCAAACCGGCCATCAGTGTCTGGTAGTAATGCAGATTATGAATGGTGTTGAGACTTGCTCCGAGCATTTCCCCACACTTATCAAGGTGATGCAGGTACGCCCGGCTGTAGTTCTGGCAGGTGTAGCAGTCACATTCGGCATCAATCGGCCCCGTATCCGTTTTATTGGCGGCATTTCGGAGTTTTACAACCCCATTGTGGGTAAAAAGATGTCCGTTACGCGCATTCCGGGTTGGCATGACACAGTCGAACATGTCGATTCCGCGTCGCACACCTTCAACCAGATCTTCAGGCTTACCAACGCCCATCAGATAGCGGGGCTTATCTTCAGGCATTTTTGGCGCGGTATGACGAAGTACACGCATCATGTCGTCTTTTGGCTCACCAACACTGAGGCCGCCCACGGCATAACCGTCGAATTCGATATCGAGAAGCCCCTGCAACGATTCGTCACGCAGGTCTTCGTACATACCGCCCTGAATGATCCCGAACAGCGCTGAAGGATTATCTCCATGCGCATCTTTTGAGCGTTTTGCCCAGCGCAGTGACAAGCGCATAGAGTCGGCCGCTTCCTGGTGAGTCGCCGGATACGGCGTGCACTCATCAAAGATCATGACGACGTCAGAGCCCAGATCTTTCTGCACTTGCATCGAGCTTTCTGGCGTCATCAGAACTTTGTCACCGTTGACTGGAGACGCGAAGGTCACCCCCTCTTCATTGATTTTGCGCATATCACCAAGGCTGAAGACCTGAAAACCGCCGGAGTCCGTCAGGATCGGCTTATCCCAGCCGATAAAATCATGCAGGTCGCCATGCGCCTTGATGATCTCAGTACCTGGTCGCAGCATCAGGTGGAAAGTATTCCCGAGAATAATATGTGCCCCCAAGGCCTCGATCTGCTCAGGGTTGATGCCCTTCACGGAGCCATAAGTACCCACTGGCATAAATGCCGGGGTTTCGACCTTGCCACGCGGGAAGGTGATGGTGCCACGACGGGCAAAGCTACCGCCCTCGTCTTTAGGGGTATCGGTAGTGTGCAGTTCAAACTGCATAAAACATTCGCGGGTCATCTGACTTACTCTTCAGTCTGACTGAGACGACGCGGCATAAACATGGCGTCGCCGTAGCTGTAAAAACGGTATTCATGCTGAACCGCATGATCATAGGTCGCAAGCGTGCCATCCTTGCCTGCAAACGCCGACACCAGCATGATCAAGGTCGATTCAGGTAAATGAAAGTTGGTAATCATCGCATCCACGCTGCGGAACTCATAGCCCGGATAGATAAAGATATCGCTGTCACCGCTGAATACTTCTAACTCGCCTGAGCGGCTGGCTGACTCCAGACTGCGCACAGAGGTGGTACCAACGGCAACCACGCGGTTGCCTGCTGCCCGCGCTTTCCGAACTGCATCAACAGTCTCCTGAGGTACCTCGATGTATTCCGAGTGCATCGTGTGCTCAAGAACATTATCGACTTTCACTGGCTGAAAGGTTCCAGCCCCGACGTGCAACGTTACGTACGCAAAGTCGACACCTTTATTTTTAAGCGTCTGTAACAGCGGCTCGTCAAAATGCAGGCCTGCGGTTGGCGCAGCAACAGCACCTGGCTTTTCTGCGTAGACCGTCTGATAGCGTTCTTTATCCTCTTCAGCGTCTTCACGTTCCATGTAGGGCGGAAGTGGCATGTGCCCTGCACCTTCAAGAATATCGAGCACGGGCGTGTCGGAGTGAAATTTCAGATGAAACAAGGCTCCTTCGCGGGCAACGACCGTCGCCGTCTCGCCGCCGAGAATAATGTCCTGTCCAGGCTTAGGAGAACGCGAGCTACGCAGGTGTGTCAGTACTTCTTGCTCATTAAGAACGCGTTCAATCAGGGCTTCTAACTTGCCCCCTGACGCCTTTTCACCAAACAAGCGCGCCGGAATCACACGGGTATTGTTAAACACCAACAGATCACCAGGATTAAGCATGTCCGCAATATCGCGGAAAATTTTGTCCTGGCGCTCTCCGGTGACCGGATCAAATACAAGCAAACGCGAGGAGCTGCGCTCTTCCATTGGGTAGCGCGCAATCTGCGCGTCTGGCAGTTCAAAAGAGAAGTCGCTGGTTTTCATTAGTACTGACCTGAGCCAAAAAGTGGCCTGACGATAGATGGCCGCAAGGTTACCGAAGTTAATTTCGTAAGTTAAGGAAATACTTAGAAAAAGTGTTGACTGGCAAAAAATACTGAGTAATATACGCGGCCACTGACCGATGCTGATTTGCCAGAGTGGCGAAATTGGTAGACGCAGGGGATTCAAAATCCCCCGCCTTCGGGTGTGCCGGTTCGAGTCCGGCCTCTGGTACCAAGAATTCAGCATTCTACGGAGATCAGGTCAGTAGTTAAGTGCCTTGCACTGACAGACGCCCAGGTGGTGGAATTGGTAGACACGCTGTGTTCAGGTCGCAGTGAGCTTACGCTCGTGGGAGTTCGAGTCTCCCCCTGGGCACCATCCTTATAATAAAGATGGTGCAATTCTACGTCAGTCAGAAGCAACACTTACACCGCGCCCAGGTGGTGGAATTGGTAGACACGCTGTGTTCAGGTCGCAGTGAGCTTACGCTCGTGGGAGTTCGAGTCTCCCCCTGGGCACCATTAACTTCTTCAGGTTAATGGCGCATCCCCAAGTTAACGACGCTGTCGTTAAGCTTCTAGCCGAAGTGGTGGAATTGGTAGACACGCTGTGTTCAGGTCGCAGTGGGCTAACGCCCGTGGGAGTTCGAGTCTCCCCTTCGGCACCATAATTTTGATCCTCTCCAAAGCAGCAAATTCTTAGACTGCGCCCCCATAACTTTGCACTGCCATCAGACTATTGCTGCTGTCCGAACTTTTCTGTCATATCCAAAAGTTTTACATTCCTATCAGGCCTTCTCGACTATGCTTTCTACAAATATGTAGGGAGTAATGTTATGCGTGGCGTGACCAGCATCATTTTTACGGCAGGAGCCCTGGGCATCCTGATGGGAGCTATCGCAGGTGCGATTGCAATCAGTATCTTCCCGCAACTTCCAGCACCGGTTTTATCCGGACTGACGTCAATCATCGCTGTGCTGGCAACAATGGCCTTGTTACAGCGAAAGCTCACCGGCCCTCTGAAAAATTTCTTCAACAGTTTGCTTCGGGCTTTGCACTCTAATTCAGGCAGTATTACCAATAATGAATCCTGGCTGAAGGAAGCGACTGCAGACGTTAACAGTTATCTGTCTGTCGTACGGGACATGCAACAGAAGCTTGCAGCCAATGGGAGCCACATCGCCATGTCAGCAGCGGAAATGTCGTTCGCCGCCGACACATTGCGCAAACGCATTCACGAAGAAGCGAAAGACAGCGCACAGATTGTCGACAGCACCAGCAGAATTTCTGCGACCATGGATGAGATGCTGGTCAAGACCCGTGATGTCGCAGATGCCGCCGACGAGGCCATGAAAATAAACCAGACTGGCACGAACTCAATCCGCGACACGATTCCTCAAATGGAAAATACCCGGGATATGGTCAATACCAACGCCAATCTGATCGTACAGCTGGAGGCTAAATCCGAGAGTATCGGTGCTGTCACCAACATCATTAATGACATCGCTGAACAGACCAACCTGCTTGCATTGAACGCGGCTATCGAGGCCGCACGCGCAGGTGAACAAGGCCGAGGCTTTGCGGTTGTCGCCGACGAAGTCCGGGCTCTCGCCGCCAAGACCTCGGATGCGACTGATCAGATCGGCTCAACGATCAACGAAATCAATTCTCAGATCAAAAATGCGGTGACGAACAGCCGGTCGCTCATCAGCACAATTGATCAAGGCGTAGAAATGACCCGGGCCGTTGGGGAGCACCTTGGCGAAATCAATAAGCGAGCAGAACATATACAGGCGTCAGTAAACGCTCTCGTAGGCAACGTTCGCGAAAACACAG
>JAYNJA010000008.1:16003-19045 GCA_038109705.1 Thalassolituus sp.
AATACAGGTCACGTCCAACATATCTCGAGCATCATCAGTCAGACAGCATCGCGCTTTGACGAGACTGAGCGCGAGGTTGCTTCTATTGCGGAAAAGTCTCAGGGCTTATCTGAAACGGCAGAAAAGATATACGAGTCCTTCGGTGAAGGCTCACTGGGTGAGCCGCACGATACCGTCGCACGAGAAGCTCGAGACGCAGCAGAAGCCATCAGTCGCGCTTTTGAAGAAGCCATCGCCAATGGCCACATATCCAAGAGCGATCTCTTCAGCAAAAATTACATGCCCATCGAAGGGACAAATCCACAGAAATTCTCAACCAGCTTTGACAGTTTCACCGACAAGGTACTCCCTGCCATTCAGGAACCGATTCTTCAGCGTAATAAATTTATCGCCTACGCTGGTGCGGTAGACACGAAAGGTTATTTCCCAACCCACAATCAAAAGTATTCACAGCCACTCACCGGGCGTTACGAAAGTGATCTGGTGAATAACCGGACGAAGCGCATCTTCTCGGACAGAACCGGCAGCCGTTGTGGTGCACACACCCAACCTTTCCTGCTACAGACCTATAAGCGCGATACCGGCGAAGTGATGCACGATCTTTCAGTGCCTATCATCGTCAACGGTGAACACTGGGGGGGCTTCCGCGTGGGCTATGAAAGCTGATTGATATAGCTCCCTCAGCCTATGCAAAAAAGTGCGGCCTGTGCCGCACTTTTTTAATACTGTTTACGAACCGACGCGCCTTTTCACCTCGCCGAATTTCTGCCTGATACCGAAGTGCCAGCTCATAAATGAATCAATCACCACGAGTCACGCGATTACGCCCTGTTTCTTTTGACTTATAGAGGGCTTCATCGGCTTTCATCAACCAGCTATCTGGCGTATCTCCGGTTGCAGGAATCCCGGTGACGTACCCAATGCTGATGGTGGTTTTCAATCCTGCACTTATGCGATCAAACTTCAGTGCTTCGACACCGACGCGAATTCGCTCAGCAATATCCGCCACCTGTTCTGCATTAATTCCCGGCAATACGACAGAGAACTCCTCACCACCGTAGCGCGCGATACTATCTGCAGTTGGCAGCACCTCGCTGATCGCACCTGAGACACAGCGCAGAATTTCATCCCCAGCCTGATGGCCGAACTCATCATTTACACGTTTAAAGTGATCGATATCCAACAACAGCACCGAAAAATACGCGCGGTCGTGCATCGCCAACGCAAATTCACGGGCGAAAAACTCATCAAAAAAGCGGCGGTTACGCACATTGGTTAATGCATCTGTTGTGCTCATCCGCTCCAGTTGCTGATTTACATTCTCAAGCTCCATGGTGCGTTCTTTAACGCGAAGCTCCAGCGTCTCTGTGGCTTTTTTCTGAATTTCCAGGGCCTTTGCCTGGGCTTCACGGGCTGCACGCTCATGCTCAAGCGCTTTTTCCTGAGCCATACGGGCATTGCGTTCCTGATCAAGGGCCACCGTCTGTGCCTTTCTGGCTAGTTTTTCGTGTTCCAATGCACTGATCTGCGCTTCGTAACGTTCCCGCTTTTCTTGATTCAGCCTGTCCGCCAGAGCAAACGACAGCAATATTACCTCCATTGCGGAACCAATCTGCAAGGCGTTTTCAGTGAAAAAATTACGGGGAATAATATTGAATTTATTCAGGGCCAGAACGATGCCACCGAACAGAAAACTGGTCCAGGCAATGGTGTAGTACCTAGCTGCAACAAAACCTTCTGCCCAGCGCACGATACCAAGATAAATCGCTCCGCACATCGCCACCATGGCAACCACAATCAACAATCTGATCATCGTATGGTAAGGCAACAGATTGCTTAAGAATGCAATACCGATACAGGCGAGAATAATTAGCTGCAACAGCCGGTTAAATACCGGAGCATCAACTTTGAGATAGAGAAAGTTCCGGGTAAATATACTGGCAAATACGATCACGCCAGAAAGCAGAACAATAATACTCTGATCATTCCATTCTGTGTATTCTGGCCACAAATACTGAAAATTAATGCCTTGCAGACTTCCGAGAAAGCCCGCCATACAGGCCACATACAGCACATAGAACAGGTAGTTTCCTTCCCGCACGGAGAAGAATACAAACAGGTTGTAGAACACCATGATCAACATGATGCCGTAATACAGGCCCAGGCCGAGAAGTTGATTCTGATCATGTACAAAGAAGTCGCGTTCTTCCCAGATCGTCATCGGAAACTGCATAGAACTTGATGTCTCTACCCGAAAGAGCCACTGCTGTTCCTGCCCTGCTTCGACTTCGAGCGGAATGACAAAGTGTCGGTGCGGCAGTAGTCGGTTATCAAATTCCTGTTTATCTCCGAGACTGGTGAGTTGCCATTCGCCATTGCCCGAGCGCCGGTACAGATCAATATAATCAACCACCGGATACGACATGCTGATCAGTCGCTCAATGGACTCCGTACCAGAATTGTTAAGATTCAGACGAAACCAGTAAACAGAGTCGGTATATCCGAACGAAAGACCTTTTACCGTGTGCTGCCAGTCCTGCGATGCCATATCCTGAACTTTCAGCGAGCCATCCGGGTCTTCTACGTACATCGCCAGATTATCGAGGGTTTGACCTGAACGGAGTTCAGCCAGATCAAGGCGCTCGGTCTTGGCTGTGTACCCCGGAATATCATACGTACGGGCATGCGCATTCTGCTCCGGGAGAAGACAGAACAATAGAAACAACACTGGAAAAATCGTTCGCATTCGCTATTCCTCAGCAAAGGATGCTTTTAGTGTAGACGAGACGGTACCAACTGCCCGCGTTGTCAATCGCACCTTAAGCACGCAGAATGTACCCAGATCACAGTTCGGATAATGGATAGGAAAATAACCATGAGATCACTGTTCACTATTTATGCAATGCTACTAAGCGCTCTATTTTTCAGCCCGGTAAGCACGGCCGCCGAAGCAGTCAAAGCGCCAGCATTTACCCTCAATCAACTCAGTAATGATCAGCCTCTGTCGTTGTCTGACTACAAGGGTAAAGTGGTGTATCTCGA